>JAAZNH010000226.1 GCA_012798365.1 Methanomicrobiales archaeon
ACACTCGCTGACTTCAGCGTTCTGCGGGACTGCAACAACATTCCTGACCATCGCAAGTTTGACCGGCCGGTTGGGCAGCTGAACCTTGGAGATCCCAAAACTGATGGTGTGGTTGTCCCGGATGCTCTCCCAGGTCCACTCGTCATCGTCCGTTCCATTCGAGAAGTCCGAGACACCGACCGAGTCCTCAATGCTTGAACTCCGGATCAGGTCACGCTCGGAGATGATACCCATGAGCGTGTTGTCGGCATCGAGAATCGGGATAGCATCCACACCGGAGATCTCCATGACCCGGCCGACGACCGGCAGCGGGGTCTCTTCCCAGAGGGCAAAGGACTTGCTCACGTATTTTTCCTTGATCTCCTGCCGGCACTTGATCTGGGCAAGGGCATGGATGACATCGGCAACCGAGAGAAGACCGATGAGCTTGTTGTCCTCGACCACCGGCAGCCGCCTTATGTGATGCTCGACAAGCTGGCGGGCTGCCACCACCATCTCCGTATCCGGGTCAATGGTGATAGGCTTGGACGTCATCAGGAGACCAAGCTGGGTCTCTTCGGGCTTCCGGAGAAGGTCTTTCCTGGTGATAATCCCGACGATCTTCTTGTTCTTGATGACCGGGACGCCGGATATTCCAGTACGCTTGAGGATCTTTAAGACATCGTCCCGGTTGCCCGGAATTTCGACGTGGACTACGTCGGATGTCATGTAGTCTCTGACAATCATGTCCGTTATAATCTCACCACCATGGTCGAGACTTTGCTGTGGGTGACAACAAAGGTACTGACGCTTCCTATCAGGAGGCGGTCTGCCTGGCTCTTGCCGTGGGAACCGACAATGATCAGGTCCGCTTTGTTCTTCTCGGCAAGAGCGATGAGTTCGCTTCCTGCATGGCCGAATTTGATATGAGTGGTAAGGGAGATGCCGGATGCGGCGGCCTGGGATTTTGCCCTGGCAAGGACGGATTCACCCTCATTTTTGAGGACATTATACATGACCTCGACCGTGTTGTCGGCAGGCAGTGATGAGAAAAGGCCGGTTTCGACAACATACACTGCATGCAGGCTGGCATTGCCGGCCTTTGCAGTTTCGAGAGCGCGGTCAAAAGCCCGCTGGCTGGCTTCCGAGCCGTCAATAGCAACAAGAATGTTAGCAAACACCGTTATCACCCAAAACAAACATGCCTTTTTTATTAGAGTTACAAATTAAAAACATTATTGCGAATAGGCGAATTATATCCGCGTTTTACGAGAGAAGCGACCGGATCGTGGCTGAAGCGAAGGCCGGAACGCGCAGGATCGATGGTGAAGAGATTGGCCCATGCACCCATCCGGATAAAAAACGGCGAGCCGGTGAGCGCTGAGCCGGCCACAGCAGCATGCAGGAGACTTTTCGGGTGCTGTTTGTAGACTGTTGCAGTAAACGCAAGTTCTGATAACAGGTCGGGAGGGACAAACATGACATTATCCGTACCAAAATATACCCTGCAGCCCAGTTCTCCCATCAGGGAAAGGGGGGGATGCTTATCTGATGCTGCAACACCAAGGGTCCAGTTCGAGCGGGGGCAGACAACGATCGGGATCTCAGCTTCTGCACAATACCTCAGCTGTTTCCGGGTTGCATGGGTTGCATGAATGATCAGGTCCGGATCATAAGCAAGAGCGGCATCAACATCAAGGGAATCACGCTCCCCGGCATGGAAAGCGATCTTTTTCCCCGCCTTTTTCGCCGCAGTAACGAGCCGGTCCGTGCCCTTCACATCGCGGGTGCTGCTGATCCCAAGGCCATCGGCAATGGTCTCCCCGCCTTCACGGCCAAAAACCAGGGGGCAGAACGGCAGGTCGCGGCCGGCTTCCAGCAACGCCGTCACCCCGGCGGTTCCACCTTCGCGGAAATCTGCACAACCGTGTGTGCCCCCTGCAATCATACATTCCATGCTCGCCCGCATGCCGGCAACAAGGTCCGTGCGGCCTGCCTGTGCAAGGAGTTTATGCTTGAGGCCATGAGGGGGGGTAACCAGCGTAACGAGGTCCCCGGTTACCCCGCAGTCCATGGCTATGGTGTCACCCAGGTGCGTATGCGCATTGAAAAGGGCCGGGAAGATCCATTGCCGCGGCGCTTTCCGGTTCTCCTCAATTGCGGTGATGATCCCGTTCTCGATATGGATATCGACGGGGGATTCTTCCAGTTCTTCGCCCAGGAAGGCATGACCGCTCAGGATTTGTGCAGGGGTTTTCATGAGGTGTTACACTCCTTTATATATCGAGAAACCAAATATTTTGTTATGGCAAAGAAGCAAGGTGGAAGATTACTCTCCTCAGCAGGTCTCGTTAACTATTATGAGAGCGAGGACCGGAGGGCTGTCCATATCAGCCCGATTACCGTCATGGTCGTGGCAGCAGCGATCGGCATCATCGTGATGACACTCAAGATCCTGTTCCAGCCCGTAGCCTGAAAAAAATTATTCATTTATTCCGTTCTTTTTTTTCAGCAGTTTCCGGCAGATGTCCTCATCCCCGCGGAAATAGAGATCATCGTGGCCGGTCCAGGTGCCGCAGTTGCGGAACAGGACTGCCGGCACACCATTATTGCTCTCCCCCATGACAAAGTTGGAGAACCCGGCGATCTCATCGACTACTGCCTCCTCGGTAATCTTCAGGACATGGCCGAAGAGATCGGTGTCCCCGCGGAAGTCGCGGATGGCGGTAAACCCGCTCCAGCCGATAGCGTTGCCGGTCTGGCCCCGCCGGAACGACCTGCCGCAGGTATCGGTGATGATGGTCCCGACATTTTTACCGGATGCTTCTTTCATTGCCTGCCTCAGTTCGTCAGCAGCCTTCATCGGATCGGGCGGGAGGAGGATGATCATGCCGTCATCAATATTCGACTGGTCGACACCGGCCCGGACACCGATATGGCCATAGGACATCTCGGAAAGGATGAACGGGTGCTCCATGATGATATCACTGGATGCATCGAGGACTCCCTGGACAAAACGCGGATCCTCACCATTGAGGTTTCCCAGTCGCACGGCACGCTCTGTTGGGGTGATATCCGAAAGCTTCCGGGTGTACCCTTTGGCTTTTGACCAGATGGTCGAGGCAACACACAGGATATCCCCCTCCTGCACCCGGATCTTTTCGCAGATGAGTGCTGCAATATTATCGCCAGCACGGATGAGCGGGAGGCCCCGCACTCCGATGACCGTAATATCTTCCATAACATCTCTATGAGATGATCGTCCGATATAGGGATTTCGAAATGAGTGCAGGATCTTTTCTTTTTTCTTGAGGAAAGGAGGAGCTGTATGTGGTTGTGGGAGATCTGAACAGTCTCAAAAATACCTGATGATGAGGATACCTCGGTGAAATACACAAATTTTCCCCTTTTTTCCGATTGCCAGAACAAAGGGTGAGCCTCATGGAACAACTATTCGGGAGGGCCGGCTCTTCTAATTTTTTTTTATTTTGGGGGGGCTCAGCCCGGCCCCCCACCACAAATTTGAGTGGCAAGCCGGTTTTTATCATTACCGGATGAACAACCCGGGGGTACTTCGTGACGTGAATACGCGAATTTGAATAGTACTCATTGTTGAGTAAGGCTGCCTGCCGGGCTGGTCTGCGTGGGGGGCCGGAACAGTTTGATAAAAAATGGGGGGGGTGAGCCGGTCCTTCCGGAAAAATTGTTGGGGGGGAGGGCTGAGCCCGGCCCCCCCCTCCCCGGAATTGGGTAAGGAGCTCATTTTTCCCCAAACCCAGGGAATGGTTTTTGGGTATTACAGACGTGAACACGAATAATGCCGAGCTACTCATGATTGAGTAAGCATGCATTCCGGGTCAAATGGGGGTGGGGGGGGCCGGAACGATTCAAAAAATACTCGGGGGGGCGGGCCCAACCTGCCGGAAAAATTGTTGGGGGGGAGGGCTCAGCCCGGCCCCCCCATCCGGATCAATTCCGAACGCCTGATATAGCCGTACCTGCGATTAGTATATATAGTGCCAGCGTGCAAAAACGTGATACTTATGTACTACATCATCCGGTGCCCGGGAGGCTGCAAGACCTTCACGTACGTGGACCGGTTCCAGAAATGGAAACTCTGCCCGTTCTGCGGGCATGCGTATGAAGTAGCAAGGGCCCCGGTGTACCTGGAAGTTGAGGATCACCATGAGGCTGAACATATTGTGCGGCAGATGGAGCGGCACCTTCACGCTCACAAGAAACACGACTTTTCCGATGAAGAGAAAAAGGAACTTCGTCACCACTACACCACTGCCCTCCGGCACCGCAGGCAGGGAGCGGCACACTGATTTTTTCCTGTTTTTTTTGATAAGAAATCCGGTTTTTTATTCGTCCCTCTACAGGAATTCCCCCTGATTCCCTGTCAATGTCCCTGATGCCGCACGGGATATTTCTGTCCGGTTCAGACGTTTCTCCGGTTACTGATGTCCTGGTGCGTGGATAGTCCCCCGCACGAAAGATGCGGCAATTCCGATAAGCCCGAGAGTCATGAATGCACCAAATGCGACCGTCACGCTGGTCATGAGCGCCGGGTAGGCGTCGGGTGTGATAGCACCGGGCCCGATGAATACCGCAAACGTGAACATGGCAATCGCCATGGAAAGGAGCTGGCCCAGGTACCGCATCGTTGCATTCATGCCGGAAGCGATCCCGAGGTGCTCTTTTCCCACTGAACTCATGATCGCGTTGGTGTTTGGCGGGGAGAAGGTCCCGTAGCCGAGGCCGAGAATCATGAGTGTGCCGATGATGACCACAAGCGGTGTTGCCGGGGACAGGAAGACAAAAATGAGCAGGCCGGTGGTCGTGAACGCCATTCCGGCGGTTGCAAGGACCCGGGGTTCAATCCGGTCCGAAAGTCGGCCGGCAATAAGGGAACAGATCACCTGTACTACCGGCTGTGCAACAAGGATAAGACCGGCCGTTTCTGCAGTAAACCCCCGGATATACTGGAGGTACAGGGATAGGAGAACACCAACGCCGAATGTTGCCCCGTAATTGATCATTGCTGCGATGTTTGAGAAGACAAACGTCCGGTTGCCGGAAAAGACCGAAAGGTCCATGAGGGGGCTTTGTGTCTTTCTCTCCTGCCAGATGAACAAGCCCGCCCCAACAAGCGATGCGGCGATAAAGAGAAGACCGGCAGGTTCCGGTAACAGGAGCAGGCCATAGGTCAGCGAGAAGACCATCACCGCATAGATAATGGCGCCGCGGTAATCGAATTGTTCACCAGCTGCATCAGCCCATTCATGCCGGACTCCATGGAGTGTGAGCGCAAGGACAAGGAGGCCGATCGGGACATTGACAAGGAATATGGAAGGCCAGCCAAACCGGTCAGTCAGGACGCCGCCAAGGAACGGCCCGATTGAGAGACCGGTATAGACTGTAGCAATCGTGATCCCGATTGCGGTACCGCGCTCTCCAGGACCAAAGACCTGCGTGACCATGGCAAGCGAGGTGGCAAAGAGCAGCGCCCCGCCAACCCCCTGCAGGAAGCGGCTGGCAATAAGAATACCTGCGGAAGGGGAGAAAGCGCAGGCAAGCGATGCGATGGTAAAGATGCCGACACCCCAGAGGAAAATCTTCCTGCGCCCGACAATGTCAGCATACCGCCCGAACGGAATGATCAGGATAGCCGCAGAAAGGATGTAGGTGGAAGTAATCCAGCCCAGGGTGACAGCATCCGCACCAAACTGGGCCGCCAGTGCCGGGAGAGCAACAGTGATGGATGACCCGGTATAGGGTACAAGAAAACTCGAAAGAGACGCAACAAGGAGGATGATCTTCTTCTCGCGCTCGTCAACCATGGTCCTGCTCCGGCACTGTATGTATCAGATGTTGGTCGGATCGGATTAAAAACCGGTGCGGGATGAGCTATACAAAAAAACTGTTCAGCCGGGGGGATTCCCGAGACTAAACCGGTCACCCGGAACGGCAATCTCAAACCGCGCACCGTTCCCGGGCGTGCCGGTTTCTGCGATAGTGAGACCGGTGATTGCCAGGATCTCGCGGGAGAGGTAAAGGCCAAAACCGGTATGGGTGAAATGTTTCCGGTTAAAAATATCTTCCTTGAATTCAGCCGGTACACCACATCCGTCGTCCTCGTAAATAATCCGGGCAACACCCTCCGATAGGGAGGTATGGAACCGGATTTTTTTCAACGCACCCGCATGCCGCAGGGAATTCTCCACGAGGTTGTAAAAGACCTTCTCCAGCATCGGATCTGCATAAACCCAGAGCGTACCGGTATCGATAACCACATCGATCCCGAGAAGGGAAAGGGATGCAACGGAGGTCCTGATAATCTCATTCACATCAGACCAGCGGGGTGAATCAATGCCAAGATCCTGGTAATCCCGCGTAAACTGGACGTGGAGGGTGAGCGCCTGGATGGTCTTCTCCTGGCTGGAAAGATAGGAAAGGATAGCCGGGTCTGTAGATTCCATCTTCATCAGTTCGAGTTGTCCCTGCAGGATCGTCAGCTTGTTGAGGAGGTCATGCCGTGTGATGCTCGAAAGAAGATTGAGTTTCTTATTGGCGTTTGCCAGGGCAAGGGCGTACCGGTTCAGCTCGGATGCATGGTACTGCATTTCTGCTTCCAGGACCCGTTGTTCAGTGATATCCTGAACAAAACCCTCGATCACCATACCTCCGGGGTACGTGAGCTGCCATGCCTGCAGCGATACCCAGATCTCGGATCCATCTTTCTGCCGGAAGCGGACCTCACGCCCGGTAATGATACCGTCCTGCACGATATCGAGATACAGGGTGTCAAAATCAGCGGGATTGATAAAGATGCCTCGAGCCTCAAGGCCGGTAATTGCGCGGGCAGAATCATACCCGAGCATTGCTGCGAGCATCCGGTTTGCATAAAGAACATGACAGTCATTCCCCGTAGAAACCTGGAAGAGACCATACGAACAGCTCTTTGCAAGAGTATGGAACCGCAGTTCATAATCCGGCAGGGATACCGGGACTGGATCATGACGGTCGTTTCCGCCAGTATCATCAGGCATCTGATATCCCTTCTTGCGATAGAGAATGTTGAACTTTTCCCTGCATGGGAATTACCGGGTTCAAGCCTGGGGGGAATGGTTCATCAGGTTTGCCCCGGCATTATTCTGTAGAAGTGACGCATGGAAGAGCAGGAAGTTATCATCATTGGAGCCGGGCCGGCGGGGCTCTTTTGCGCAATCCATGCCGCGGGGGCGGGTCATCGTGTCCTGATCCTAGAGAAGAATGAACGGCCGGGTGCCAAGCTGCTCCTTGCAGGCACAGGACAGTGCAACCTGACCCATGATGGCGAGATCAGGGACTTTGTGACCCATTATGGCGATCACGGGAAGTTTGTCAAACCCGCCCTGCTTTCCTATACCAACCGGCAGCTTGCCCGGTTTTTCGAGGAGCGGGGCCTGCCCCTCAAGGCAGAAACAAACGGCAAGATCTTTCCGGTAAGCCGGCGCTCGGAAGACGTCCTCTCCTGTCTGCTTGCGGAATGTGCAAAAAGTGGTGTGACAATCCGGTGCTCCGAGCCGGTAACCAGTGTTTCACGAAAGGATGACCGGTTTATCGTTACTACGGCAAAAACGACATACTCAATCCGAACCGTAGTCATCACAACAGGAGGTGCTTCTTACCCGCGGTGCGGGACCACCGGCGACGGATACCGGTTTGCAGAGGGCCTCGGGCAGCCGGTGACGGAAACCGCGCCTGCCCTCACCCCGCTCGTCATCCGGCCGTTCCCCTTTGCCTCGCTGCCCGGGCTCTCGTTTGAGGATATGCGGTTCTCGGTCTGGCGCGATGGGAAAAAAGTGCTGGATCATACGGGGGATGTCCTGTTCACGCACCTTGGTCTCTCCGGCCCGGGGATTCTTGATGCTTCACGCTGGATCCGGCCCGGCGACACGGTCCGGCTCTCCTTTGCCGGCCCGATGCGACGTGACGAGTTTGCAGCAGATCTTGCAAAGCGGGCCCCGGAAAATCCCGGGTGGCATGTTGCAACGATCCTGGCCAAATACCCGATACCCGAGCGCCTGAACCGGAAGCTGCTGCAGCTCTGCGGAATCCCGGACGGCCACACCTGCGCCCATTTCTCTGCCGAGATGCGTTCACGCCTGGTGGAACACTGCACGGAATTTCCGCTGGTAGTGTCAGCGCTGGGGGATTACTCGATAGCAATGGCAACCCGGGGCGGAGTTGCGCTTGATGGCGTTAACCAGAAGACCATGGAATCAAAGATCATCCCCGGGCTCTTCTTTGCCGGGGAAGTCCTGGATATCGATGGCGATACCGGGGGATACAACCTTCAGGCTGCATTCTCAACAGGATATCTGGCGGCACAGGGGATCATCAGGAAAGAAAACAAGGGGGGCGGGGAAAAGAATAATTCCGGTTAATTCCCGTTTTTTCCGGGGCCTATGACGAGCCCGGCCTTTTTTATCAGGTAATACCCGGCCGAGAGGCCGACCACGATGATGCCGATACCGATGAGCTCGATACCATAGTCAAAGCCGCTCATAGTGCCCGGATCGAGCAGGATAACCTTCCGTGCCACTGCAATGATGGCGAGGAGGACAACAATCTCGACATGGATGGTGTTCTCGCGGAAGTATGCCTTGATCGTATCAAGAAGCTCAACGCCGATGAGGACCAGCAGGAATGCACCAAGGACAGCAATCAGCTCATGGGCCTCCAGCAGGTACGGGGTAATGGTGAATAACCCCTGGTAGAGAAGATACGCCAGGTCAACGATCGCGGCAAGCAGCACGAAAATTAGCATAAACATGAGTGCTGCATAGATCACTTTCTCGATTTTTTCAATAATCAGGGTAATATCCATACCTATACCTCAACTATCCTCATCCCTCGAAGGGAATGAGATCTGCAAGGCCCGGGTCATCCAGGTACATGTTCACGACATCACCTATAACGATGACTGCCGGGGGTTTTACACCGGCGTTTTTCGCAATTCCGGCGATATCCGCCAGGGTGCCGGTAGTTATACGCCGGTTCTTCCGCAGGCCGCGCTCGATGATCGCAACCGGAGTGGTTGCTGCTTTTCCGTTCTGGGTAAGTGCATCGGCAATCTTTGCAAGGTTCGCTACTCCCATAAGGATAACGATGGTGCCCCGGAGCTGCGAGAGCAGTTTCCAGTCAAGCGCCGGCTCGGGCTTGGTCGGGTCTTCGTTGCCGGTCAGGATCGTAACCTGGGATGCATATTTCCGGTGCGTGAGCGGGATCCCCATGGACGCCGGTACCGCAAGGGCGCTTGAGATGCCTGGCACCATCTCGACCGGGATACCGGCAGCGCGGACGGTTTCCAGCTCCTCGCCGCCACGGCCGAACATGAACGGATCGCCGCCCTTGAGCCGGACAACCATCTTTCCCTGTTTTGCCCGGTCAACCATCAGGGCCTCGATCTCGTCCTGTTCAAGCGTGTGGTTCCCGCCATACTTGCCGCAGTCGATCTTCTCTGACCGCGCCGGCAGGGTTGCAAGGATCTCCTCGCCGGGAAGCTGGTCGAAGAGCACCACATCTGCCTTGTCAATGATCGCCCGGCCGCGCTGTGTCAGGAGCCCTTCACTTCCGGGACCGGACCCTACCAAGTATACTTTACCCTCCATGTGTTATCCCCAGCCTGCTGTATGCCTCATCAATCAGATCCCGTGCACGTTCCCGCAGGACCCTGCCCTGCTGCCGTGCCTCTTCAAAGGAGGTAATGTCCGCCTCAATCCGCTCGGTCCGTTTCCCGTCGAGCGAGAGGACTTCTGCGATAAGGTGGCCGTTATTGCAGTAAATACCAAGCGGCGTGAAACAGCCGCCACCCAGCTCTTCCATCACCGCCCGCTCGCTCATCGTATCCGTGCGTGTCCGGGCATGGTCGAGGGCCGAGAAGACTTCGCGGAGCGATGGATCGGCCCGGGCAACGACGGCAACGGTGCCCTGGTTCGGGGACGGGACAAAACGGGCCGGGTTCAGTCGTTCCCCATTTATTGAAAGCCCCAGGCGCTGGAGACCGGCCTCGGCAAGGAGGATGGCATCGTATTCCCGGTCATGGAGTTTGCGCAGCCGGGTATCAACATTGCCCCGGAGATCGCGGATGGTGAGATCCGGATCGTGGCGGAGGAACTGGGCACGCCTCCGGGTGCTGGACGTCCCAAGAACCCTGACCGCGTCAACCGAATCATTGAAGGCCAGGAAATCCGCCGGGGAATCGCGTTCAAGGATCGCTGCGGTGACAAGACCCGAAGGCCGGATGGCAGGGATATCTTTCATGCTGTGGACTGCACAGTCTATCTTCCCGGCGAGGATCGCATCATCCAGGGCCCGGACAAAAACTCCCTGGCCGCCAATCTCGTGGAGGGGTACCTGCGTTGTCGTGTCCCCCTGCGTGGCAATGATCTCGACCTTTGCGGTGATTCCCATCGCTGCAAGGCGTTTCACTACATTTTCCGTCTGCGCCAGGGCAAGTTTGCTTCCCCGGGTCCCGATCGTTACCGACATTGCATGTACGCCTGTACGATGGTGGCGAGATCGTCATCCGTGTGCGCTGCGGAGAGGAAGTTGGTCTCAAACTGGGACGGGGGCAAAAAGACCTTGGAAGAAAGCATCTTCTCCCAGAACCTGCCAAAGGCTGCGGTATCGCATTCCTTGACCTCGCGGTAATTCTTCGGGATGAGTGGCCGGAAGAAGTACTTGAACATCGAACCGATCCGGACAAACGAACCTCCGGCCTTGTTTCCGATTGATTCCTCCATTGCCCGGGTCTTCTCATCGAGATCCCGGTAGATCTCGTTGTGGTCGTGCAGGTACTGGATCATGGCAATGCCGGCAGTCAGGGAGAGCGGGTTTCCGGAGAAGGTCCCGGCCTGGTATACCGGCCCCTGGGGTGCAACCCATTCCATGATCTCGCGCCTTCCACCGAAAGCACCAATGGGCAGGCCGCCCCCGATGATCTTGCCAAGCGTCGTGAGATCGGGCTGGACACCGAATTTCTTCTGCGCACCGCCAATGCCAAGCCGGTAACCGGTGATTACTTCATCAAAGATAAGCAGGACATCGTGCGCTTTAGTGATCTCCCGGATTTCCCGGAGATAATTATCTTCCGGCAGGATCGGGCCGATGTTTCCGAGTACCGGTTCGATGATCAATGCGGCAACATCGTGGTTCGAGGAGAGGAGGGTTTCCAGCGCTTCAGGATCATTGTAGGGGACCTGCCGCGTGTGGGCAACCAGGTCGGCAAGGACACCGGCCGAGTCCGGAACGCCCATCGTGGTTGCGCCGGATCCGGCTTTCACCAGGACGGCATCATGGGCCCCGTGGAAACCTCCTTCGATCTTGATGATATCCTTGCGGCCGGTGTACCCGCGGGCCACCCGGATCGCTGCCATCGTGGCTTCCGAGCCGCTTGACACGAACCGTATCATATCCATGCCGGGATGGTCACTGGTGATCAGTTTTGCAAATGCCGGCTCCAGCGGGGTGGGGGTGCCATAGAGCCAGCCAAGGTCCAGCTGGGCCGTGATTGCCCGGCGGACCGGCTGGGGGGCGTGGCCAAGGATCAGCGGCCCGTAAGCAAGACAGCAGTCAATAAGGACGGCGCCGTCTACGGTAGTCAGGTGGGCCCCGCTTGCATAGGCCGTGTAAAACGGGTACGGCTTGATTGCCCGGACCGGGCTGCTTACGCCCCCGGGCATTAAGGTTCCTGCTTCAGCAAACAGGTCTTTGCTCGTGTTATATTTCATCTATCCACCTCGCGACATCTGCCGCAAAATACGTAATGATAAGATCTGCACCGGCTCGTTTGATGCAGTTTAAACTCTCAAGCACGGTCTCCTTCTCTTTCAGCCAGCCGTTTGCAACTGCCGCTTTGATCATGGAATATTCCCCGCTGACCTGGTAGGCGGCAACCGGAAGTCCCAGGGTTGCAACCTCGGAGAGGACATCAAGATAAAAGCCGGCAGGCTTTACCATGAGGATATCTGCACCCTCATCCATATCGAGCTGGGATTCAAGGAATGCCTCACGGCTGTTGGCCGGGTGGATCTGGTACGTTGAGCGGTCGCCAAAAGAGTAACCGGAGTCAGCAGCTTCCCGGAAGGGCCCGTACAGGGACGAGGCGAACTTGGTTGAGTAGGACATGATGAGTACCTCCTCGTGGCCGGCCTCGTCAAGAGCAGTCCGGATCGAGCCGACAACGCCATCCAGCATACAGGACGGGGCAACGATGTCGGCACCGCTTTCTGCGTGACTGACCGCGATCCGGTTCATGAGTTCAAGGGAAGGATCATTCAAAAGGTCGGTGCCATGCCGGGATTTCCCGATGATGCCGCAATGACCGTGATCGGTATATTCGCAGGCACAGACATCGGTTATGACAACCATATCGGGAACCGTTGTCTTGATCTTCCGGATCGCATGCTGCACAATGCCATCAGGATCGTAGGCAGAAGTACCAACAGCATCCTTCTCTTTGGGGATACCAAAGAGCAGGACCGACCGGATACCGAGGCTCCAGAGATCCGCGGCCACCGCGGCAATACCGCTGACGGGGTACCGGAACTGGCCGGGCATGGACTCAATGGGTTTTGGTGCAGTGATCAGTTCATCAACAAAGAGCGGGGCAATGAGATCGTTTTTCGATACCGTGACTTCACGCAGGAGCGGCTGGATATGCCGTGACCGTGACCTCCTCATGCGCCGTTTGGGAAAAATGCTCATTGTACCACACCCCGTTGTCTTCAGGTACAGTTTTTTACAACCCATCGTATTTATGACTATATTACCGGGTATCCTTACCGGTCTCCGGCCTCTTCCGGAACACGGCGCCGGAGGGCGCAGGCAAGCCGGAGGGAACTTGAAACCAGGTTTTCGAGATCCTCCTGGGTGTATTTATTAGCCTCAATCTGGGCCCAGTCCTTGGTTGTGTCCTCGTCATTCTCGCCAACCCAGGATGCAATGGCGATCTCCGGCGTGTGAAACCCGAGCCATGCAAAAAAGTTCAGGAGATTTCCCGAGACATGCTGGACTCCGTCAACATGACCAATCACGATGAGACCGGCAACTTTGCTGGTGATCATGCGGTTCCCGAACCAGGACTGCTGGTTCTCAATTGCGTTCATGCGCTCGACAAACTTCTGGACCAGGGAGGTATGATTATTCCAGCGGATGGGGGTTGCGAGGATCAGGATATCACAGGCAAGCACGGCATCATAAACCTCCTGCATCTGGTCATCCTCGTATTTCATCGAACTCTGGCAGGGATAGGTGCAGTAGGACGGATCCTCAGAGTAATTTCCCTCACATTCATGGATGGTGAGATCTTTCAGCCGGATCAGGGTGGCCGGGCACCCGAACCCGCGGAATTTTTCAAGAGCACGGGAGAGAAGCCGCTCGGATTTGCTCATCCCCGGTTCCTGGCGGCTGGAACCGGATATGCCCAGGACACGGATTGTCCGGCATACGGCCTCATCCGGAATAGATATCGTGCTGACGCCAAACTTCCTGCCGACTAGTGGTGCTGGCATAGGGTAGTATCAGGCAATGCCGGATAATGTACTTATCCCCGCACGCCACCACCGCCCGTTCGGAGTAATGCGGGGAAACAGGAAACTCAAGCGGGAGCACAGCACAGGGCGGCAGCCTCATTCCGCGGGGGGCACGGGGGTCATCTCTCGCGCACGTGATGGATGCGCAAGTGCTGATCACCAGGTGCAGAAGAAATCCTTATTGTTCTTTTCTGCACGATATGGTACTATGTCTGCACGATATGGTACTATGAACTGGTCCTTTACACTCCTTTCAGGATTCCTCCTTGCAGCAGTTGTCCTTAATGCCGGGTGCACCCAGGCAGACAATACGGCAGTCGTCCCGGTAACCCCCGTACCTCCCGCTGTTCTTGCTGCAGGCGGCCTTACCCCCAATGAAGTTCCCGCAGGTTTTACGAAAACCACCGATCGGGAAAAGCGGACAGATGAAGTCGGGGATCTGGCAAGGGATCTCGGGTGGGAAAGCGGACATATCGTTGAATATTCCGGCATAACCGGCAACAGCACCAAGCCGACGGTCATCACCCAGACAATGACGGTCTACCGGTCAAAGGAGATGGGAAAGATTGCCCGGATCATTGAAACGAATGATCAGAACCAGCATGGCCTGGGAATTCAATCCCTTTCCCCGCCAAACCTTGGGGAGAACAGCAGGGCGTTCTCCGGAAAGGCAGGTATGCTCATCGATCCCCGCCAGGATGCACAAAGCCCGCTTGCCACCGGGTCCGCAACTGCAGCATACCGGGAGGACATGGTCGAGATTATTTTCACCAAAGGTCCCGTGCTGGAAGTCATAACCATGACCGGGCCGGGATCGGATTATCCGGCGCTTCTTGAGATGGCCGTAAAGGCATATGACAAAATCTCCTGATACCCCCTCCGGTGAGAGGGCATCCCACCCTTTTTTAACATGAAACGCGAATGAGAAGTGGTAAAAATGCCAGAATTATGCCGGGTGTGAGGAATGGAATTTAAGGACATTGTGATGCAGCGGTATGCCACCAAGCAGTTTGATGGCAGGATGGTTGATGAGGACAAACTGTTCACCCTCCTGGATATTATCCGGTATTCCCCGTCTGCATTTAACCTGCAGCCCTGGAAGATCAAGGTGGTGTCGGCAAGCCGGATCAAAACGAGCCTTCGCCCGCATGCAAACGATCAGCCCCAGATCACGACATGTTCCCACCTGCTGGTCTTCTGTGCCAACACGGAACTTGAACCCCTGGTGGACAAGGTTCTTACCGGCATGGAGAGCAGCGGTGTGCCAAAAGAGATGGTGGCCCAGTACTCGGCCATGATCAAGGGGTATATTGCATCGATGACGCCCGACCAGCGGATGGGATTTGCAAGGGAACAGATCTATATCGCGCTGGGTAATGCCATCAACGGGGCCAAGTCGCTGGGCTTTGACTCCTGCCCGATGGGCGGATTTGATCCGGTGGCTTTTGCTGAAGTGCTCTTCCTGCCCGAAGAGTATGTGCCGGTGGTCCTGTGCGCCATCGGTTATGCGGCAGATCAGCCTCCTGCAAAGTGGCGGCTCCCGCGTGAAGAGATCTTCTTCTGATCCCTCCCATGCTCTTCCGGGAAGAATTATTCCCTTTTTTCTGTCGTGATTACCCTGCCTGCAGGTAATGATGAAAAACATGAAATATCTGTTTTAAACAAAAAGCAGACGGGAACATAAAGGGGTTCGCGGTGCACGGCACCTTTTCGTATCCATCCCGTTCCCGGCAGATGTGCTGCCCTGATCACTTACTTCCGGGGTTTGGGCTGACCCGTTCTCCTTCGGTTACGGCCCGGACAAGTGCCCGGGCTGTTTCAATATCGCCTTCTTCAGCACTTGCGCGGATGGAGAACGTGACATCGGTGATTAGTTTCTTTGCAAGGACCCGCGTCAGGTCATCGATGACCGCAGCCGCTTTTGGATCGGCAGTGCCGAGCCGTGCCAGCGCCCGGTCCCGCTCTTTTATCCGTACGGATTCAGACCAGGTGTGAAGGGCTCCAAGGACATCATCCGCGGAACGGCGGTTAAGGTGTTTGAGGAAGATGAAGAGCTCTGCCTCGACAAAGTCATGCGCCCGTTGGGCTTCCGCTTTGCGGGAGCTCATGGTCTGTTCGTTTATCAGCCGCAGGTTGTCGATAGTGAAGAGCCGGACCCCGTCAATGGAATCCGCCCCTTCTTCGACATCGCGGGGCTGCGCAATATCAACGATGAGCAGCGGCCGGGGGTGCCCCTCAACCGGCCAGCACCGGTCCTTCATGGCATGGGCAAGTTCCGCTTTCTTAATGACCGGATGAGGTGCAGAGGTGCAGGAGATGACCACGTCCGAGAGCGTGATGTAATGATAGAGTTCGGAAAGCCGTACGGCTTTACCGCCAATCTTGTCTGCAAGGATTACTGCCCGGCCATAGGTGCGGTTGGCCACGTACATGGCAGTGAGCTTTTTTGCCCCGAGTGCCTGTGCCACAAGAAGCCCCATCTCACCGCTGCCGACCACAAGGATATGTTTTCCTTCCAGGCTGCCGATCTCCGCTTCAGCCAGCTGGACCGCCGCAGACCCGATAGAGACTGCTCCGCGGTTGATCATCGTCCGCTTCCGGACCTCGATACCAACATGGATCGCTTTTGTCACGCAATGCTCAAGAAGGGGTGAAACCGTGCCGGCCTCATGGCCATCGCCAAGCGCTTTTTTAAGCTGGCCGATGATCTGGTCCTCTCCCACAATCATCGAGTCAATTCCCGATGCCAGGGAAAAGAGGTGCCGGAGAGCTCCGGTATCCTCATGCATGAAAAAGCCGGACCGGCCCTGGCGGACAAGGAACGCTTTAAGCTCCTCCGGGGCCCCCTCCACGATCACTTCAACCCGGTTGCAGGTCTGCAGGATGAGGACGCCACAAAACGCTTCCTTTGCCGCTGCAAGGAAGGCGGGTTCGTCATCGAACCGGAATGCCTCGATGGACTTCACATCCGCGGTATGATGGCTGACCCCGGCGATCGCGATGCAGAATCCTTCCGGGGTACTCATGACAGGTACCTCGCCTTCACATCATCCCAGACATCGGGCCGGTGTGCCTCAAGCGCGGCCCAGACGGCCGGGTCATTCAGGACCTTTTCCAGGATTGCGGCACGTTTCTTCTGGTCGGGTTCCGCAGCCTTGAGGACCTCGCGGAGCCGGATCTGGAGGGCGATCATATCATCAAGGGCGGGAAATGTGTCATTGATCCGGTCACGGATATACCGGGAAACCGCAGGGCTGTTTCCCATGGTGCTGACCGCGATGAGGTAGTTCTCGCCCCGCGAGACGGCGGGCATGATGACATCGCCGGTCTCGCCATCCGCGTTATTGAACAGGATCCCGGTTGCCTTGCAGAGCCGGCCGATCCGGTTGTTGATCTCCGGCTCAGACGTTGCTGCAATGACAAGAAATGCTCCGGTGAGGATGACGGCAAGGTTCCGGCCGGATTCAGTTACCAGATCCATATCCTTCTTTGTCACCTTCATGGCATCAAAGGCCGGAACAAATGACCGGCTGACGACGACGATATCGGCCTTGCCGGAAAAATACGCCGCCTTTCGTGCGGCCACATCCCCCCCGCCGAAAATGACGATGCGCCGGCCGGAACAGTCAATGTAGAGAGGGATCATCTGATATTAGATAGAGTGATATTCCACAAAAAACCTGTCATCTGCGTTCCGGATCCCGGCCGGACGAAAGGAGCGGTAAAATACCGGTTTTTCGACCTGCGGTTCGATATGCTTAAATCATAGTACTACCCACATTGTAGAGCACACTGCGCCGATAGTGTAGTGGTTATCACTAGGCGTTGCCAACGCCTAAACCCGGGTTCGAGTCCCGGTCGGCGCATACCAGGCCATCCGGCCCCTGTTTTTCTTTATTTTCCTGACAAGTCTCCTGACGTATGGATCGGAATGAATCCCATTCCGTTCAACTTCACATCACGCCTGAAAGATCCGTAAATCGTCAGGGGATTTCCCAGAATATCCCGATAATGCCAAGGGGGTTGCCGCGGGCATCCCGCACCGGGGTCTTGATAGTCTTGACCCGTTTCATGGTGGTATCAACCAGATACTCCTCCACAATCTCTTCAGACCGTCCGGAGTGGATAAGCCGCTGGTCATCCTCCCGGTATTTGTCAGCCAGTTCACGGGGATAAAAATCATAATCGGTCATTCCGGCGATTTCTTCAGGAAAGATCTTGAGATCCGCTGCATAGTTATTATTGCAGGAGATATAGACAGAGTTGACATCCTTGAAAAAGATCCGCTGGGGCAGGTTCTCGATGAGTGAGCGATATCGTTCCTCGGATTCCCGTAGTGCATCCTCGGTATTTTTCCTCTCGGTAATATCCCGGATCGATTCAATAGCGGCAATTTTCTCCCCGTGCTCATCATACACGGGGGTTGCTTTTGCCCATAAAACCCCATTGCCCCCATGGATTCCCGGGAGGGTGTTTTCGGCGATAAACAGGTCCCCTTCTTTCTGCAGCATGAGGTAATTACCGATACCGTTGTCATCTTCCGGATGGAACACCAGGTCGGCAAGGATGCGCCGCCGCTCACCATAGAACGGGATGGCATATTCATGGTCGCCTTTTCCCAGCATTTCCTTCGCTTTCACGCCGGTCATCGCTTCAATCGCCCGGTTCCATGCAATGACCCTGCCATCCCTGTTAATGACAAAGGTGGCATCCGGAAGGTGGTTGAAAATACTGGCAAGTTCCTTACGCGAACGCTCGAGTGCCATCTCGGCATTTCTGCGATCCGTTACATCGATAAAAAACCCGACATTACAGGTGGCACCATTGATCACGAGCGTTGATGAGATGATATCGGTATAAATCAGGGTCCCGTCCTTTCGCAGGCAGGGAACCGCCGGAACCATCTTCTTCTCCCCGCGGGCCATTGCATCAAATTCCGTGAAAATGAAAGGAAGGTCTGAGGCCGGGTGGATTGTTTCAATGCTTCGGGTGAGTAACTCTTCTTCAGAATAGCCAAGCATCCTGCACATGGCCGGGTTTGCCTGCTGGATCGTGCGGGTCTGGATATCCACGGCAATAATTCCCTCCGCTGCACCCTCAAAGAGGAACCGGTATTGTTCCTGCCGTTCCTTGAGGGTACGCTCTGCATCACGGCGTTCAGAAATATCGGCAATGAAACAACAGCAGTACGATTTTTCTTTAAATTCCAGGAAATTCAGGACCAGCTCCACCGGAACTTCACCCCGCCGGGTGATCAGCACAGATTCACGGGTACTATGCCGCCCGGCCCGGATAGTATCCCAGATTGAATCCCAGTGCATCTTCAGGCTCTCCGGCAGGAATTCAAAGAGATTCCTGGTGAGAAGTTCCCGGTAGGAATACCCGATATACTCATAGGCCCTCTTATTCATGTAGATAAAGCGGCCCTCCCGGTCAATCCAGATGATGAGATAGGAGGCATTGTCCATGGCAAACTGGGTGAACTGGAGGTGGAAATCTGCTTTTTCCCGGTTGGAGATCTCATTATACAACTGCTTGTTGAGCTCGCGGATTTCCGCTTCCGATTCATGGACGCGTTTTTCTGATTCATGGTGTTTTGCAAGAAGCCTCTCTTCGTTCTTTTTCCAGCCCGTGATATCAAGCCCGGTTGCCCGGTATTTCCGGGCCTCCCCGGCATCGGTGAAATACCCGGTGAACGTCCAGCGCTGCCAGCGCGATTCGCCGCTTTTTGTCACAACCCGGAATTCTTCAATGATTTGGGGGCGGTCAATCGTGAGGGACGCAATACTTTTTTTAATCTTTTTACAATCAGAATCAGCGATCACAAGATGCCATTTCTGGCCGATGAGATCGGTTTTGCTTTTCTGCATCATCCTGCAGTAAGCGGCATTTACCAGGATCAGGATCCCGTGCGGATCAAAAACACAAATATATTCAATCTCATTAAGCTCTGGTTCAGAAAGATCCTGTTCCTTGGCAGGAACGGCCCCCTGCTCACCTCCGGACTCCGGGTCAATAACAAGCGATACGCCCGGGCTCCCGTTCTCAAAAAACACCGGACTCACGGTTACCTTTCCGGCAAAGGTTCGATCACCGGCGATAATCCTCGCGTCAGTACGGCGTTCGTTTCCTTTCAGCCCGTTTAAAAGCAGATGATGGATATCCGGATTGCATTCTAGGGTGAACGGGAGGTCTCTGATTTTCTTTCCCAGGATTTCATCCCTGCTCACCCGCAACGATTCTTCGGCAGTTGCGTTCAGGCCGATTACAATAAGCATATGGTTGAACTGGATTACGCCGCTGCGTGCCAGGCGGAAAACTGCGTCAGCCGGGAGCCGGTTACCCAGGGAATAGATCTTGGCAGCACCGAGGCGACGGACGGTTACACGGCCCTGCATCTGGAGCATATCCAGGTATTTTGCAACAGAGTTCCGGTTAATGCCAAGCATTTCCGATACCTGCCGGATACTCATGCCATCCGGATGCTTTGCCAGTAATTCCTTAATGAGCATCTGTTCATCACGGAACTTTTCGGTTGCCATCGTGTATTCCAGAGAATATCAGATTTAATATATAATATTTACCTATGCTTGGCATTTGTGCCTTGCATATAAGTGTTTTTATATACTGTTGGTGTG
Source organism: Methanomicrobiales archaeon (assembly GCA_012798365.1). Taxonomy (GTDB): domain Archaea; phylum Halobacteriota; class Methanomicrobia; order Methanomicrobiales; family Methanospirillaceae; genus Methanoregula. Next base: position 20,201 of record JAAZNH010000226.1, read on the forward strand.
AGTTCCCAATCACCGTAAGGAGGAACTCCGGGCGACAAACCATCCTCCGGGCCCTGCACCGATACAGGGGACGGGACGGGCACTGCCCGAACAGACAACGGGAAAACACAGACGAGGCCGCTATGGAGAAAACCAGATTAGCAGAATGTAACAGGAAACGCCAACCTGCAAAACAGGCGGGGACAACAAAACCCAGCGGTGAACTGAGGGGAAGAATTTCCTGGGGCAGGGTTACGTACAGCTTTGACGAGTTTCGGGAACTCCTGTTGAAATGACCTGAGCCACCAGTGCACGGAAAAAATCTCTTTACAATGATCAGGCACCATACGAAATCCCGTATGGTTTCCAGTATTTTCGGGGGAAAACAGATGATCCGGAACCAGTTATCAATTCATACCAGGGAAAAGCATGCAGAACACGGAACAATGCCCCATGCACTCTCCGCATCGGAACGATTCCTTCTGATGAATATTACCGGTGGGATCTCAGGAAGTCAGGCAGCAGGCACCCCCTTTGGGACAACACCTGTATTGAGGGAAACGGACTTCCGGTTCAGCGGGAAATACCGGGAAACAGACTGGACTGAGCACCAGGATTTGGGCATAGTTGGTTCTCAGGAACAGGTTTCGGCCAGGTACCGAAAAACCAGTACCCCCACGGAACCGTCATCTACCGGGGAG
>JAAZNH010000227.1 GCA_012798365.1 Methanomicrobiales archaeon
CCTGACTTCAACCGACTGGTGGCGTATCCCGTCTTCGACAATGATGTCGCGTGCAGGGCCGACAAGCCCGCACTTTTCCCGCGCCATCATGTCACCGACATTCCCGACAATCGCCAGTTTTGCAAGGTCAATGTTGGCACTATCCATCTGCCGTGCGATAAGGTACGAGACCCCTGCTGCGCTCATGCGGGTATGCCCGTAGGGAAGGCAGTTCACCTGCGTATATTCCCGCTCGCAGGGCTGGCTGATATGGTGGTCGATAATCAGGACCTCTTTTTCTGTGAAACCCCGGTCCAGCATCAGGTTCTGCTGTCCGGCACCAAGATCAGAAAAAACCTTGAGGGAAGAGTCAGAAGGAACCTGCGGCATGGTCAGGGGTTCAAGCTGGCGGACAAAAACAGATTTGACCGGGATCTCCCTGCGTGAGATTGCCTGGGACAGGATAGCCTCGCAGGCAATCCCGTCAGCATCGATGTGGGAAATGATGGTAATTTCCGGTGCTTCTGCGATCTGTTCCGCAGCCGCTTTCACATCATCACAAAAACCCATTGCATATTATTAGGGAGTTCTTACACATGAATTGTACTAACGATGCAACCGGATTGGTTCAGGGAGTTCACCGGAGCCGGGCCTGTCACGCCTGCCCGGATGCGTGCGATTGATGCCAATGCCATGGCACTGGGGGTTACCGAACTCCAGCTCATGGAGAGTGCAGGCCGGGGTCTTGCAGAGCAGGCCCTCTCTTTCTCTCCGGAGCGGGTTCTCATCCTCTGTGGCAAGGGAAACAATGGCGGCGATGGCATGGTTGCAGCCCGGTATCTCCAGCGGGGGGTTGACACCTCGGTTCTCTATCTTGACAGCGGGAAACGGAGCAGTGCATGCGAGCATAATCTTGCTGCCCTCCGTCATTGCGCAGTCGCCCTTCACCCCTTTGCCTGCCGGGACGATCTGATCGCGCTTGCCGGACTGTTCGAAAACGCCGATGTCATCATCGATTCCCTCCTTGGTACGGGTATCCACAGCGGTATCAGGGAACCCTTTGCCTCCTGCATCGCCATGGCCAATGGATCGAAGGCAAAGATCCTTGCAGCGGACGTGCCTACCCCCGGAATGCGGGCTGAACGGATCTGTGCCTTTCACCGCGCAAAGGCAGAAGGGTCGCTCGTGATTGACATCGGGATCCCGGCAGAAGCGGAATGTACAGTCGGGCCTGGTGACCTGACCCTCATTCCGGTACGGAATCCCAAAGCCCATAAAGGGGTCGGGGGCACGGTCCTTGTCATTGGCGGCGGGCCTTACCAGGGCGCCCCGTACCTTGCCGGTCTCGGGGCACTCCGTGCCGGCGCGGATATTGTCCGGGTTGCTTCCACCGTCTTTGAACCGGTCCCGGACCTGATCTTCGAACGTCTCGAAGGCGAACGGATCCAGACCGGGCATACGGAGAGGCTGATCTCCCTTGCAGAAAAGGCCGATGTCATTGTCTGTGGCAACGGCCTCGGGACCGAAAGCCATGATGTTGTCCTTGCGGTTGCCCCGTACTGCCGGAAGGCAGTCTTCGATGCCGAAGCCCTGCGCGCTCCTCTCCCGGCTGCTGGCGAAGAAACAATCTATACGCCCCATGCCGGTGAATTCTCCCGTATCACCGGTAAAATCCTTCCTGAAGATACCGTTGGCAGGGCCCGGATCGCCCGTGATGCCGGGATAAAGGGAACGGTTATTCTGAAAGGCAGGACAGATATCATTACGGACGGGCAGCAGGTGCGGTTCAACCGGACCGGGCATCCCGCAATGACGGTCGGGGGAACCGGTGATGTTCTTGCCGGGATCGCCGGGGGCCTGCTCTGCCGAATGCCGGCATTTGATGCAGCCTGTATTGCAGCATACGTGAACGGGAAAGCCGGCCAGGCCGTTGCCGCAGAACGGGGCGAGGGAATGCTGGCATCCGATCTTGTGGACCGGATTCCCCGGATACTATTTGGAAAAGGTGCCTGAATGGTGAAATTCACTCATATCGAGAACGACCGAGCACAGATGGTTGACATCAGCGGGAAAGGCGACGTGACCCGCGAAGCAACGGCAGCCGGGAGGATCTTTCTCCGCCCCGAAACCCTTGCCGCAATCCGCGAGGGCAGGTCGCTCAAGGGAAATGTTCTTGCAACCGCCCGCGTAGCAGCAACCATGGCTGTGAAGAACACCGCACAGATGATCCCGATGTGCCACCCGATTCCCATCAGTTCCGTTGCCGTTGATTTCACGGAGGGGGACGGGTACATCGAATCCACGGTCGTGGTGAAGATGACCGGAAAAACCGGTGTTGAGATGGAAGCCCTGACCGGTGTTTCGGTTGCCCTGCTGACCATCTGGGACATGGTTAAATCGGCAGAGAAGGATAAGGACGGGCAGTACCCGGTCACCCGTATCGACGGTATCCATGTCATAGAGAAGAAGAAGGGAAAATAACTCCTCCCGGGTGTATCCTTTTCCCGTGGCCTATCCCTATCTTTTATTACCTCCCGAACCCTAGTATATAGGAATACGGGATGCGTCCCGTGTGAAAGGAATGTAGCCCGACTTTGGGCCGAACCTTAGGTGATTACCATGGTAAAATCAATGTACGCATTCGTCAGGGATGCCTGGAAGAGACCTGACAAGTCAGAGGTAGGAGAACTCCTCTGGAACCGCATGCAGGTATGGCGCCGTGAAGGCTCCGTTGTCCGCATCGAGCGCCCGACCCGTATCGACCGGGCACGGAACCTCGGCTACAAGGCAAAGCAGGGCATTGCTGTTGCCCGTGTCCACGTCCGCCGCGGTGGCCGCCGGGCATCCCGGTATGTCCGGGCACGCCGGTCCGCACGCATGGGCAAGAACCGCCTGACTGCCGGCAAGAGCATCCAGCGCATTGCCGAGGAACGCGCATCGAAGAAGTTCCCGAACATGGAAGTCCTCAACTCCTACTGGGTAGGACAGGACGGCAAGCTGAAATACTACGAGGTTATCCTCGTTGACGGAAGCCACCCCTCGATCCGTGCAGATAAGAACCTTGCATGGATTGCAAACCCGACCCACCGCGGCCGGGCCGAGCGCGGTAAGACATTTGCCGGCAAGAAGGGCCGTGGCATGAGGACCCGGGGCAAGGGCACGGAAAAGACCCGCCCGAGCATCCGGTCCAACGCCAACCAGGGCAAATAACCTTATCCTTTTTTAACCGAAGTTACTGTCATGAAGATCACCGATGCCGCTGTCTTTCCGTACCCGAACGGGGACACGTCGGTACGACGGTTCGCGCTGGAAGCCGGTGCCCTGGGTTTTGACAGTCTTGTTGCCATTGATACCCCCGCGGCAACGTATGGTGACGTTGAGGTAAAGTCAGGAATCCTGTTTCATGATTTGCCGGTGAAGGACATCATCAACCGGATGAAGCGGTTCCGGGGTACGGATGCCGTGATCTCGGTCAAAGCGGGAGATGGCGGGTTCAACCGTGCGGTGATCGGCATGAAAGGTATGCATGTCCTGCGATGTGTCCATGCTGCCGACAAGAATGCATTCGATCACGTCTCGGCAAAGATGGCGGCAGATAATGCCGTTGCTGTTGATATTGACCTGTCAGTAATCACCCGGTCACGCGGGGTCGCACGCCAGCGGGCAATGGTCCGGTACCGGGATATCCTCGTTCTTGAACAGCACTATGAGTTCCCGCTGACTCTCTCAACCTATGCACGGTCGGTTCTTGACCTGCGCGCAGTCCGGGAATTCTCCGGCCTCTGTTCGCTGCTTGATATGGATCTTGCCGTGGTTGAAAAAGCCCTCGGCGGCATCGGCGCGGTGACGACCCCTCCTGTCCCGGCAGTGCGGGAGGTATCATGACCGTGCGGCCGCCCACCCTCCGCGACAAGCGCCGGTACCTGGTTGTCCGGGTTGATCCCCCGGGAACGCCGGTTGACCAGAAGGAACTCTATTATGCGATTGCGGACGCGATAACGGCTCTTTACGGGGATGTGGCAGCAGCAGTCATGATCCAGGCCGTGGTTGCGGCGGAAGGAGATTATGTCTTCATCCGCTGCCGTCGGGGAACGGAACGTGAGCTCGCAACCGCGCTCTCGACCATCACATCCCTGCGGGACACGCGGATTGCAGTGCGGATTATTGCCGCATCAGGCACTCTTGAGAGCCTGCGCGAGCGTATCCGGGCCATACCCCTGCCGTCGCTGCCAGAAGGGGAGAATCCTGATGTCCTCTTTGACAAGAAGGTCTTCACCCCGGTATACGGGAACGGTCAGAAGATTGATGTGATTGAAAAGGGATTTAAAAATACACACCGATATTTCCTGATAAGCGAAGATTTGGAGAGTACATAATGCAGCCACAATACCAGATGGGATATGACCGGGCCATCACCGTCTTTTCACCCGACGGCCGGCTTTACCAGGTCGAATATGCCCGCGAAGCCGTCAAACGGGGAACAACCGCTGTCGGCATCAAGGCAAAGGATGGCGTTGTCCTCATTGTTGACAAACGCGTCAGCTCAAAACTCCTTGAAGCCTCGTCCATCGAGAAGATCTTCAAGATCGATGAACACATCGGGGTCGCCTCCTCCGGCCTTGTCGGGGATGCACGCGCCCTTGTTGACCGCGCCCGCGTGGAATGCCAGATCAACCGCGTCTCGTACGATGAGCCCATCGAGGTCGAAGCGCTTTCAAAGAAGCTCTGCGACCACATGCAGACCCTCACCCAGTATGGTGGTATCCGCCCGTACGGCACGGCCCTCCTCATCGCGGGCGTCAGTGACGGGGAATGCCGGTTATTTGAAACCGATCCGTCCGGTACACTCCTTGAGTACAAGGCAACCGGTATTGGCATCGGCCGCCCTGCGGTAATGAAGGTCTTTGAAGAGGAATACAACCCGGACGCCGAGATCAAGGATGTCATCATGCTCGGTCTCAAGGCGCTCCACTCTGCGACCGAAGGCAAGTTCGATGTCGACCAGGTCGAAATCGGCGTGATCGGCAAAGAGAACCCTGTCTTCCGCAAGATGAGCCGTGAAGAAGTAGCATCATTTGTCGGGCAGTTCAAGGCGTGATCCGCCATGATCCCGCTTGACCATGCTGTTGTTGCGCGGCTGGAGAGTCATGGGGAGAAGTTTGAGATCCTCGTTGACCCCCACATGGCTGCGCTTGTCCGGCAGGGGCAGACTGTCAATATTGAGGACGTGGTTGCAGCCCTCAATGTCTTTGGGAACGCATCAAAAGCAACCCGGGCCTCGGATGAAGCGCTGCTGAAGGTATTCCACACCACAGAGTTCGATACCGTTGCGCGCCGGATCATCGAGAAAGGCGAGATCCACCTGACTGCCGAACAGCGCAAGCACATGGTTGAGGAGAAACGCCGGCAGGTCATCACCTTCATCGCGCGCAATGCCGTCAACCCCCAGACCGGCCACCCGCATCCCCCGACACGGATCGAGATGGCGATGGAAGAAGCACGGGTGAATATCGATCCGTTCAAGCATGTGGACGAGCAGGTCAAGGAGACGGTCAAGGCCCTCCGCCCGCTTCTGCCCATACGGTTTGAAGAACTGCGGCTCGCGGTTAAGATCCCTCCGGATTTTGCAGCACGGGCATATGGCGATATCGCGGCCGCCGCGACCATGGAAAAGGACGAGTGGCTCAAGGACGGCTCGTGGGTCTGTGTTGTCCGCATCCCGGCCGGCATCCAGGGTGAGTTCTACGACCTCATCAACAAGCTCACCAAAGGGGAGGGTCAGGTCAAGATCCTCAATCAAGTATATTAGTTCAGAAGACAAATAAGAGAAGACAAAACCGGTTGGGTATACCATCATGGCAAGCTCATCAACACACAAAGCAAAGGGAAAGGTCACCGGCAGCGCCGGACGTTTCGGATGCCGGTACGGCAGATTTGTTCGCAAGCGTGTAACTGACATCGAGAAGATCGCAAAAGCACTTCACCGCTGTCCCAAGTGTGACATGCAATCCGTGGCACGCAAGGGAACGGGTATCTGGGAATGCCGCAAGTGCGGGTACAAGTTCGCTGGCGGCACCTACCAGCCGGTCACCCCGACCATGAAGGTTGCCCAGCGTGCCATCGACCGCACAGTTGATGAGATCAGGAAATAACCGATCAGCATGGCAAGTACCTACAAGTGTGCCCGGTGCAAACAGAAAGTTGAGATTGACGTCAACGTCAGGTGCCCCTACTGCGGTCACCGGATCCTGTTCAAGGAACGCGGCGCGGCGATCAA
>JAAZNH010000228.1 GCA_012798365.1 Methanomicrobiales archaeon
CTGGCACGCGCGAACCTGAACAGTTTTTCAGCAGGAGAAATCCAGGACCAGGTCAATGCGTTTTCCCGTGCCGGAACTGTTGAGATCCAGCTCACGGCCCAGGATGTGAGTGCCTGGGGCAGGGATTGTGGGAACACCCTCCCCTCACTTCTGCAAACGATTTCGACTATTCCGCCGCCCGCCATGCTGCGGGTTGGAATGATGAACCCGGCCACGGTCATGGACATCCTTGATGACCTCATCGATGCTTTTACCGGTGACAGGGTTTTTCGGTTTCTTCACCTGCCTGCGCAGTCAGGATCAGACCGGATCCTGTCCCGGATGGGGCGGGAATACTCGGTCGCTGAGTACGAAGAGATTGTTCGTGCCTTCAGGAAGAAAATTCCTGATATCACCCTTATGACCGATATGATTGTCGGATCCTGCGGGGAAACCGAAGAAGAGTTTTCGGAGTCTCTAGACCTGATTGCCAGGACCCGGCCCAATAAGGTCAATGTCACCCGCTACTCCCGTCGCCCGTTTACCCCGCTTGCTAAAGAGAAGGATTTTCCGGACTCCGTGAAAAAAGACCGGTCACGGATCATGAACACAGCCGTCGAGGCACTCTATTCAGAGATCAATGCCCCCCGTATCGGCACTACCGTTCCGTTTGTAGTCACCGAGAAGATCCGCCCCGGTTCTGTAATGGCACGAACCCCGTCATATCTTGGAATCGTGATCAATGAAGACCATCCCCCGGGTTATACCGGCAGGGCGCTCTTGAAAAAGGACCGGAAATACTTTTTTATCGGGGAACGACAAGAATAACGCCCCTCTCTCACATCTCACCAAAAACAAGCGGTTTTATAGGCGCCTGCCAATATCTCTTGATACTGGTACTGCTTTTTATGGTGATACGTATGGATGCGATTGAAAAAGGACTGGAAAAAATACAAGAGAAGATCGATGCGCTGGCAAAACTCCAGGATCAGGGAAAGACCCTGGAAGAGAAGATCCGGGCGAATGATACCAAGCTTCTTGAACGGATGGCAAAGACGGCAAAGCCGGTGGTAAAGAAGATCGGCCTGACCATCCTGAAAAAGGGAAAGCAGGATACCAAGGGCGAACTGTACCATCCCCAGTATTATCCTGAAAAGATGATCATTCTCGGGAAAACGGATCCGGCGCCCTGCCGCCCGGACAATCCTTCAATGGAGGTGGTTGACCAGTTCTGCGTTCTTACTGAGGAGGGCGAGTTCTTCGAGATTATGTACAGTTTCGATGGTTTCCTGACCGATTCGTATCTCAATCCGCTGACTGCAAAACAGGTGATTGACCAGTATGGCTATGATGCCATGTTCATGCTCTACCAGGCGCTGCGGGATTACCTTGAGAATGAACAGAAACTCATTGATGCGCTGGAACTGGTCATAGGCTACGTTTTTGTGCGGAAGTAATAGAGATCTCTTCAGTTTTTTTAATGAAAACTGATTGTGGCAGATCCGGATATACGTTTTAGTCGCGATCGTGATTGCGATTGAAAAGAAAAAACCGGAAGCCGATTGACAATGCAGGATACTGAACCGCAGTTCCTGCATGGGGGTATGAAATACCCGCAGATTTCCGGGCAGGATCTGATTTTTCTGTACAAATCGGATCCTGCTTTTTTTGAAAAAAACACAAGTCGATTGATTTTTGCAAACCGGATCATGATTGATCCCGATCCGGTTTTTGATCGCGATCCTGATCGCGGCTGAGATTTGCAAATCAGAAGTCGATTAAAATCTTATGAGCAGGATCTGATTTTTCCGGAAAAATCACAACCCGATTGTGAAAAGTTAAGCTGATCTGCAACGAATTTCCACGATCTTTTTCGACGGAACCCCCGGATAATCCACAGGTTTTCCATCAGGATCTGATTTTTCTGTACAAATCGGATCCTGTTTTTTTTGGAAAAATCAGAAGTCGATTAATTTTTGCAAACCGGATCATGATTGATCCGGATCCGGTTTTTGATCGCGATCGTGATCGCGGCTGAGATTTGAAAAGCGGAAGTCGATTATTTTTTTTTCAGCACGACCCGGTTTTTCCGGAAAAACCACAACCCGGTCGCGGAAAGGTATGCTGACCCGTAACTGGGTTTACCTGGGGGATATGGTAGTGCCCCCGGATAATGCGGTGGTTTTCGAGCGGGATGTCACCGGTGTTTTTCCCGGTAAAACCAGATCCGGCTTACTGCTGTAAAAACACAACCAGATTTGAGAAACACGAATGTCGGCACTGATTGTTTTTTGGGAAAATTCCGATGAAAAAGGAAGAGTGGGCCCGATGTGATTCGAACACATGACCTCCCGGTTATCAGCCGGGCGCACCACCTGGCTATGCTACGGGCCCAGGTGTTGGCTGGATTTTACCCTAATAACTACTCCATCAGAGTTTTTATAGGTTGTGAATCCCCTGCCTTGTTTCCGGATCAATCAGATAGGGATATGTGTCAAAAAATCACGGTATAATGTACGTAAGGAATGGGGATCATGGAAAGACGGTACCTCCTTGGGAATGAAGCGATAGCGCATGCCTGTCTTGAAGCGGGTGTGGATTTTGTGTGCGGGTATCCCGGCACACCCTCATCGGAAGTCATCGACACGCTGCGCATGCAGCCTGACCGCTCGTATTACCTTGAATGGTCGGTGAATGAGAAGGTCGCGCTGGAGAACGCGCTTGCTGCGGCATGGTGCGGGGTTCGCGCACTCTGCACCATGAAACATGTGGGGCTCAATGTTGCGGCCGACCCGCTCATGACAAGTGCATACACCGGAGTCACCGGGGGTCTTGTCATTTTAAGCGCAGATGATCCTTTTGCTCACAGCTCCCAGAATGAGCAGGACACGAGGTGCTATGCCCACTTCGCGCGGATCCCCTGCCTGGATCCTGCAAGCGTGCAGGAAGCGCATGATATGATTCCCAAGGCATTCGCGCTCTCTGAAGAGTTCGGCCTTCCGGTGCTGTTCCGGCCCACAACCCGGATCTGCCATTCCAAGGGCGACGTCGAGCTTGGAGATATTGTCAAAAGTACCCGGAAGGCAGAATTCCATAAGGATCCCCGGCAGTACGTTGTTATTCCTGCCCATACCCGGATCCTGCACAAAAAACTCAACGAGAAACAGCCCGCGCTCCGCCGCCGCCTGGTTGAGCTGGGGTTCAACCGCTGCGAGATCCGGGGAAAGACCGCTGTCATTTCAAGTGGTATCGGGGCCTCGTATGTTGAAGAACTGCTCCCGCCCGGCATCTCGTTCATGAAAATCGCAGCCTATCCCTTAGACGAAGGATGGCTGGCTGTTTTTGTCCAGAAGCATGAACGGGTCCTTATTATCGAGGAGCTGGCTCCGGAAGTTGAGGAGATTGTCCGGCAGGTTGCCGGGACAGTTCCGGTCTTTGGGAAGAAGAACGGCTATGCTCCCTACGAGGGAGAGTTATCCCCCACGGTGGTTGCGGCGATCATGGAAAAAGCCGGTTTCATCAAAAACCCCCTGTCCGCGCCCCAGCCGGTCCCGGATGTGCCGGCACGTCCGCCGATTCTTTGTGCCGGGTGCCTTCACCGCAGCGCCTTCTATGCGATCCGGAAAGTTTACAAGGATGCCATCTACCCCAGTGATATCGGGTGTTACACGCTGGGTCTCCAGTTAGGAGCTGTCGACACCACAATCTGTATGGGTGCTTCGATCACCAATGCCAGCGGGATAGCCCATTCCGGCGAACCGCGGGATGTCATCTGCACGATCGGGGATTCAACATTCCTTCACACGGGGATCCAGGGCCTGCTGAACGCAGTATACAATAATGCGAATATGACCGTCGTCATTCTTGACAACCGGATCACCGCCATGACCGGTCACCAGCCGAATCCGAATACCGGGGCTACCGCATGTGGTGTGGAAACACCCCCGGTTTCACTGGATGCGATCTGCCGGGCGTGCGGCGCAACCTTCGTTGAGACGATCGACCCGTATGATGTCACCGGCATGATCAACCTCCTCCAGGAAGCAAAGAAACGCAGCGGTGTCAAGGTCATCATCGCAAAACAGATGTGCGTCATCATGGCGCGGAGGCAGGGTGTAAAGCGTGGCAGGTACACGGTCAATCCTGAAGCCTGCACCGGGTGTGGCACCTGCGTGAGATTCGGCTGCCCGGCCATTGAGTTTGCTGATGACAAGGCGCGCATCAACGAACTCTGCATCGGCTGTGCGGTCTGCGCATCGCTCTGTCCTTTCGGGGCAATTGTACGGGAGGGCAAAAAATGAGCAGCAGTTTCGATATCCTGATTGTCGGGATTGGCGGACAGGGAACCATCCTTGCTTCGAATATTCTCGGGGAAGCGTGCCTGATCGAGAACCGGCATGTCAAGGGTGCTGAGACCCACGGGATGGCCCAGCGCGGCGGGTCTGTTGAAAGTCATATCCGTATTGGCGGGGAGCACGGGCCGCTTATTCCCCCGGGCCAGGCAGATCTCCTCATCTCCTTTGACCTGCTTGAGGCGCTCCGGTACTCGCACTTCCTTAAGCGTGACGGCAGGCTCGTGACCAACCGGCGCATGGTTCTTCCAACCTCGGTCTTCACCCAGAAAGCCATGGTTCCACAAGAAGAGGATATTCTTGCCAGCCTTAAGCGGTTCAACCTCCGGGTGCTTGATGCCGAAAGCCTCGCAATTCAGGCGGGAAGCCCGCTCTCCCAGAACGTGGTTATGCTGGGTGCAGCAAGCAGTGCGATGCCGCTGAAACCGGAATCCCTGGTTGAGGCAGTGAAGCGCCTTGTCCCGAAAAAGACCCTTGATATCAACGTGAAAGCATTCGAGGCAGGAAGGGCAGCTGGCGGGAAGAGCTGAATGAATCGGGATCTTGGCGTGTTCTGTGAGGATGCCCTGTATGAAGGGGATGCTCTGGCGCTCCTGCCGCAGATTCCAACGGGGTCGGTCGATCTTATTGTCACCGATCCCCCCTTTGCCATCGATTTTAAGGCGAACCGCCTGAACTACAACCGCAAGGGCAGTAATGTCCTTGATGGCTATCACGAGATCCCTGAAGAGGAGTATCCTGATTTTACCCGGCAATGGATTGCCGAATCTGCACGTGTCCTTTCACCGACCGGCAGCATGTATATTTTCTCGGGATGGAACCGGCTCCGGGATATCCTGGAAGGGATTGATTCCGCAGGCCTCACGACTGTGAATCACCTGATCTGGAAGTACCAGTTCGGGGTATTCACCAAAAAAAAGTACGTCACCAGCCACTATCATATCCTGTTTGCCGCAAAGGATCCGAAACGGTACACGTTCAATAAAGTGGATCACTATCCTGAGGATGTCTGGGTCATTAACCGGGAATACTGGAAAGGAAAGAAGAAGACGCCGACAAAACTTCCCGCGGAACTGGTCAAGAAGATCCTTGCATATTCCAGCAATCCTGGCGATCTCGTGCTCGATCCGTTCCTTGGTTCTGGAACAGTTGCCGTTGTTGCCCAGGGAGAGCAGCGGCATTTCCTGGGGTTTGAAATTGTACCCGAGTATTGTAATTTTGCCCGGGCATGTCTTGCCGGAAAAGCCGGCAAGCGGTAATTGTCCTGGTTTGGATCCAGATGGATCCTTTGCGTGGAGTCCCTCCACAGGCCTCCCCCACTCAAAAAATGTGATGGGGGTAACCCCCATTCGTGAAAAAACAACAAAACCAAGAGAAACGCTGAGGGGGGGAATTGAACCCCCGAGGCACTTTCGCACCACAGGCTTTCCAGGCCTGCGCCCTACCGCTAGACTACCTCAGCAAAAAGTGTATCCTATCTATACGCAGGGTATTTTTTTAATGGTATCTCTTTTTGGGTGGCCGGCCACCAGGTTTCGGCCCCTTTTTCCATGACGGCCGCGGCCCCGGCCTGCGGTCCCCGCCGCGCACCTGCGTCTTCTGCACGGGCGCCTTTCTCTCTTCTTTTGGTGGTTTTGGCTTGGGCACTCTTTCTTTATCTGACGTTGTCCAGCCCTTTGTATAGGTGCCGGGTGCCATAAAGACCGTTGTTGGAGCGATCACAAGGCCGGTATCCCCGGGTTTGAATGCTGATGACGCAACAAGTGATGTCCCGAGGCAGACAAACTCGTTCTTCTGGGATAACACTGCCACGGTTTTTCGCCTCTCAAAATCCGTGCAGCTGATGATTCCTACCCCAGCCAGGACCGCCCCGTGACAGAGTGCATCAATTGCCGAATCACGGATAACAACCGCGGGAAGTTCGGGGACCGCGGCGTCAACGGAGAGGATCATCGAGCTCAGCCGGGCGGGATCCCCGGCCTGCGCCGCCACAGCAGCATCCTGCACATCGTGGAGGGTGTGCATTGTTTTCTCATCAAAAGCCCCGGACCGGGTCCGGCGGAGTTCCTGCATGTGGCCGCCTACTCCAAGGGCCATGCCCATGTGGTGGCAGAGCGAGCGGATGTAGGTGCCGGCATCGCACTGGACTTTAAAGAGGACAAGTTTCCCCCGGATGTCAAGGATTTCCAGTTTCTGGATCTCACGGATCCGCAGGGCCCGTTTCACTGCACTTTTTCGGGGTGGGCGCTGGTAAATCCGTCCCGTGAATTCTTCTGCTGCCTTAAGGATATTCTCTTTGGGAACATCGGCATGAAGGCGCATCAGGCAGACATATTCCTTGTCATGCTGAAGCAGGAGGGGAGCGAGGCGGACTGCGTTTCCCAGCATGATCAGGAGCACACCGGAGACCTGTGGGTCAAGAGTTCCGGAATGGCCGACCTGGCAACCCAGCATTTCCCCCACCCATGCCGCAACCTGGTGGCTGGAGGGCCCTTTAGGCTTGTCAATGACAATAATTCCCGGCCGGTTCCAGAGATGGACGGGCTCTTTTCCAAGAACAATTGCCGCCATGTTACACACTCCCCGTTTCGCCAAGATACTGGTTGAGTGCGGCGAGCGTTCCTTCAAGCGATCCATCGCCAACTACAGCAGGCGAATGCCCGCCAGAACGCATTGTGGTGGCAGTGATCTCGCCGATTGCCATGAGGAGGAGATCCGTTCGCGGGGTCCAGCAGGCTTTGGTATAGGACATTGCACTGGTGAACAGGATTGCCAAGGCATCGTCAAGCGGGAGTGTCTCCCCTGTGGGGGCGAGCCCGTAGCACCTGAATTCGCGGGGAATTCCTCCTGCATCCGTGATTGCCGAGATAAGGTTCTCGTTTGGTACATCCGCTCTTGGGATGCCAATCCGTTTTCCCACAATCCATTCACCCAGATACGGGACGAAGTCCCGCGAGTAAAAACTGGGTAATGTCTCTGAGGGGATCCCTCCCTGTGCCAACTCCTTTGCCGTCTGCGGTCCGATCGCAATCACCCGGGGCCAGGTTTTGAGGTGTGATGCGATGATCTTTGCCGGCAGGGCGCTGGTGAAGAAGAGGCAGTCGAACTGCCCGGCATTGGCAGCAGTAAGAAAATCGCGAATAGTATCTTCCCTGAGTTCGGAGTGCAGGGGATGAACGCTGTAACAGGTGTGCCCGTATTTCTCGCAGCGTGCCGCATCGCTCTTCTCTTTTCCGGCAAGACGGGTGATCGCGATCTTCATTTCAGGGATGTATCGCCGCGTAATCATATGAGCGTATGCATTTCGGTTGGTTTTTATTTATACTAAATTAATTATAATTAATGCTCGAAATTCTGCTTGGGGTGGTAATCGGCGTTGTCCTGGGAACTATCAGCGGGATAATTCCCGGTGTGCATGCCAATACGCTTGCCGGGGTACTGCTGGGTCTCCAGGCGTTTCTCCTATCCTTTCTGGGCCCTCTTGCCCTTGCCGGATCGATGTTCAGTGCACTTATCACTCATACGTATGTTGATGCAATTCCCAGTACTTTTCTGGGCGTCCCGGATGCGGATACATCCCTTGCGGTGCTTCCGGCTCATGCGCTCTGTTTCGAAGGAAAAGGCGAAGAAGCAGTCCGTATTGCTGCACTGGGAAGTACGTATGCAATAATCCTTGCTGTTCCTCTCTCATTGTTGTGCTTTCTCGTCCTTCCGGCATTTCAGTCGTACTTTGACTGGTGGATTGGTATACTCCTGGTTGCAGCTATCGGGTACATGATTGTTAACGGCGATGCACCCGGCTGGGCATTGGCGATTTTCTGTGTTTCGGGTATTCTTGGGTGCTTTGCCCTTCACTACTCGTTTCTTGCATGGCATACGGTTGGTGGAGAGAGTGCAATTCTCATGCCCCTGCTGGCTGGATTATTCGGCATTTCAATGCTGGTGATGGCATCCCGGGGCAAAGTCCCACCCCAGCGCTATTCCGGAATCCTATTGGATGAGAGAAAAATTGCGAAATGTTCGGTATTGGGGACCCTGGCGGGTGTAGCTGTAGGCTGGCTGCCGGGGCTGTCGACGGCATCAGCAAACGGGGTTCTTGCCAGTATCATCGGCTATGAAAAGGATCGCCGGGGATATATTCTGGCCACCAATGCCGCAAACACTGCAAATGCCTTTATTGGTCTCACCGCTCTTTTTGCACTCTCGCGGATGCGTAACGGGGTAATGGCCGCAATAGCGGAACTCCCCCCGCAGTCAATGAGTGCGTTGATGGTCATCGGTATTCTTGCTGCGGTATGTGCTTACGTGATTACTGTTTACCTTGCGCGGCATGCATCATTGCTCAATGGGTTTGACAGCAGTCTTCTCAATCGCAGCGTGATTGTATTTGTGGTCCTGTTATGCATTGTTCTCACCGGGCCCTTCGGGCTTTTAATCCTAATTCTTGCAACTGCTGTTGGAATTGTGCCACACATCATAAACCAGCCGGCAGTTTATTGTATGGGTTGCATCATGATTCCAGTGATGGCGTATTCGTTTGGTATTCTCATCTGAAATCTGGAAAAAAGCCCTGAATTATATGGTTTTATACGGGTTAACCGCCATAAGATGACGTATATGCCAGCATACTGGTTTGGTGATGTTGAAGGGGGTTCGTGCACTCCGTTCTTTGGGGATGCAAACCAGATCGCTGCACGAATCCGTATGATCCGTACCAGTATGGATTCATTTACTCCGCTGTCATGGGAGCAGGCTGTGTCCTGCGGGTTTTGTCAAAACCGTTCGGAATACCTCACCCGGCTCCGGGAAGTCTGTTTTCTTACAGCAGAACGGGAGATCCGTGCACAATATGCAGGGAAAGATACGGAACTGCTCCATATGGTCAGGACCCTTGATGAGATGGACACGGTAATCAATCTCCTGTCTGAACGGGCAATGGAATGGTACCAGATCCGGCAGCCAACATTTTCCCGAAAATACCGGCGTACCCCCACGCACCTCATGGTCAGGAAGATACGAGAGAAGAGCCGGGGAGCTCTGGGAAGTGTTGCCGGGCAGATTGAATCCCTGTCACTTGCCAGAACCGACCTGGCAAAGGAAGTATCATCTCGGGCGAATCGTGTTCTGCCGAACACCAGCGCCCTTATCGGCGGTCTTGTCGCGGCACGGCTTATGGCGCAGGCCGGTGGTCTGGTCCCGTTATCGCGGATGCCAGCGAGTACAATTCAGGTTCTGGGCGCAAAAACCGCCCTCTTTGCACATATCCGGACAAAAACTCCCTCCCCAAAACACGGGATTATCTTTCAACACCGGCGTGTCCATAATGCTCCCCGGGCCGTCCGGGGAAAGGTCTCACGTGTTCTCGCAGGAAAACTGGCCATTGCCGCCCGTCTTGACCAATATCGTGGTGTACTTGTGCCGGAATTTATCGAACAAGCCCAGGCAAAGATCGATGCTACCGGACACTTCAGCCATGAGCAAAAAACCGGTGGTGATGCCCCATGATCTGGATTGGTGATGTACTGGTCTCGAAAGGTGAAGGGGGCGTATACAACGAACGGACGCTTGGTGAAGCAAGAGTCTGGGATCCGTACAGAAGTAAACTTGCAGCTCTTTACTATCTGGGGAAAGGTGTTGAACTTACTCCTGATATGTGTGTGCTCTATCTTGGAGCTGCGAATGGGACAACCGTCTCACATGTTGCGGATTACACTAACACCGTATATGCGGTGGAATTTGCACCCCGCCCTATGCAGGACCTGCTGGAAGTGGCACACCGGAGAAACAATATCGTTCCGATCATGGCCGATGCTACACGTCCGGAGTTATATACTCCGCTTGTTGAAGCTGTAGATCTGCTTTACCAGGATGTTGCCCAGCCGGATCAGGCTGCAATTACAATACGGAACAGTGTATTTCTCAAACGTGGTGGTACGCTCATCCTGATGCTGAAAACACGCAGCGTTGATATCCGGAAAAACCCGGCGGAAGTATTTGAAGAGACTCTGGCACTTCTCTCTAGCGGTGGCCTGACTCCTATCGAAAGCCTGTGGCTTGAGCCCTATCATCATGATCATGCAGCAATCGTCTGTACAAAACCCCGCGACTAACCCCAATACCTGGTAGTATCCATGACAAACGGAATTCGTTTTCAAACAGTGGGTGCACTTTCTGTTGTAGCCCTCATAATCCTCGTTGTAGTGATAATCCTGCTTATCCCGCTCCTGTTCCTGGGACTCATTGGTGCCGCGTTTACCCGTCTTGGATTCTCATGGATCTCAGCGCTTGCGATGGTACTTCTGATTCTTCTTGGAAGTGCGGTCAATATCCCTGTTTACACAATCAAACGCGATATGATTCGAATTGATTCGGGGGGAGAAGGATTTGGTGATTCCTTTGTCCAGCGATCCGCCCGGGGGGTTTGGGAGACGGTGGTATCCATCAATGTGGGCGGAGCGATTCTTCCGGTCTGTGTTGCCGCATATCTCCTGTATACAGCACTTCCACTTACCGGCAATAGTATTTTTTTACCCCTCTTTGCCGGAATCCTCATCGTAGCAGTTTTTACCGGTGTTTCAACCCGGGCACTACCCGGTATCGGATTACAGGTACCCATTCTCATGCCCGCGCTCGTAGCGCTTCTTGTTGCACTTCTGCTTGCCGGGGGAGCTGGCATACCTGCGGCTGTGAGTGCGTTTGTCAGTGGCACCATTGGTGTCCTTGTGGGTGGGAATATTTCCCAAATTCCTAAAATCAGGGATCTTGAACTCCCCGCGTGGAGTATCGGAGGCACCGGAACCTTTGGTTCTGTTCTTATATGCTGCATCCTTCCCGCGCTGCTTGCCTAGATTACCTGAGGTATAGCGTGAAATGTGTTAGAAGAAATAGCCCGGAGCAGATTCGAACTGCTGTCAGAGGATCCAGAGTCCCCTATGATTGACCGCTACACTACCGGGCTGTTGTGCCTCTTACTTTTTGCTGTTGTTGCTTAATTAATGTGACGGACTCTCTTGCCCCTCAAACCGATTTTGCCCGTTCACATTTCTGGCAGGCAAGGCAGACTTCCCGGACCGGCTGAATCAGTTTTCCTTTGCCGCAGAATGGTTCTATGTCATGAATATCGCGGATGTAATAGATGTGAGGGACAAGGGAGATATGCGTGTATGTGCCGCAGGCAACCCCAAGTTGATCAGCGATTGATTTCTGGAGCTGGACGAGCGCATACATATTGGCACCTGCCGCAGTGAGCATATCATTGGAGCGGAAGATGACTTTCATATGAAGTTTTTTGTCACGCAGGACACACTGGATGAGCTGGAGGCAGGGGCAGTCGTCGAGTTTTTCGTCAATTACAGGATTCCAGGTGATGGCGATTGCCCTGCGGGTATTGGGTGAAGCGCGGAGTTTGTCCACAATATAGGCAATCTGGTTGACATGGACGGGGTTGTTTTCCGCAGTGAGACTCTCGCCCCAATCAAAAAGCCGGCCATGATAGTCATATTCAAAGGAGGCATGAGAGCCATTCAGGAGATCCCTGGCATACTGCTCGACAAACTTCTGCTGGAACCGGGAATACGGACTGACGGATGGTTCGGCAAGGGGGGTATCCACCTGCATGGCAATCTCCTCGAATTCAACGGTGGCCTCTTCATTCTCGGTCTTGAGAAGCCATCCCTTCTCCAGGATCATCTGGATGACCTGTTCATGTGCCTTGCCAATGCTGGGTGCCCGGATCACTCTCATAGAGTTATTGTATGAAGCAGGAGGTTGTATATTTTGTTCAATTGTTGTCAGGATTGAAAGGGAGGAAAATGAACGGAAGAATACTGGTATTTTGAGTAGTGGTGGGTGGATTACCTGGAAAAATGCTCCATGGATTGATGCATTCAGACCATTTTTTATTCGGTATTACAATCAATAGTGTTGAACTGGATGGAAAAAAGTCAGAAAACAGAACCCACAATTCATTACCACCCACAATTTTGCTATGCGCGATCATAATGAAGATCAGAGTATGTTATTCAAACATAATAAATTAAAAAAAGGTTGTCATTTTGTTTCTAAAACTCCTCATTTTTTAGTCAGTTTCAAAATCTGACGATATTTCAAGCCTAAAAGCCTTGTAAAAAATGACCACAAAGGCTATATCCGCTCTTTTACAAATACTGTTCCATATTCCGTCTAAACGGAGTATGGGGCTCGTAGAATCGTTATTCGGCATTTGTCGAAAGCGATTTGCGGCTTGAAATGTATGATGTAACCTTTGGAGGAATTGAACAAATGACTAAGCGATTAACAATTGCACTCGTTGCAGTCGCTCTGTTTGTGCTTATGGCAGTCATGCCGGTTTCGGCAGCAGC
>JAAZNH010000229.1 GCA_012798365.1 Methanomicrobiales archaeon
AAAATCAATCGCGAGCACGATCCTGATCAAAAACCTGTTCCGGATCAATCACGATCCGGTTTTCAAAATTCAATTGAGTTGTGATTTTTCCGGAAAAATCGGATCGTGATGAAAATTTTTCAGGCAGACCCTGATTGAAAAACCCGTGATTAATCGGGGGCTTCGTCGTAGCGATCCGGTTCGGTTTGTTGCAGATCAGCTTAACTTTTCGCAGGTGAGTTGTGATTTTTCCGGAAAAATCAGATCCTGCTTAAAATTTTTCAATCGACTTTTGATTTTCAATGTACAATCGCGATCACGATCGCGATTGAAAATGTGATCCGGATCAATCACGATCCGATTTTTCATTTTCAATCGCGTTGTGTTTTTTAAAAAAATGGTATATCGCTCCGCACAACGGATCACCATCGCGAGCCGTCAATTCCGGCCAGGCATCTTTTTTTTGCATGCGACTCCATGTATTTGAGAAGAGTGGCCGGATGGAGAACATCTTACGACACAGCTCCAAACTCTTCCCGGGCCCGAACTGAAACGCTCTCCGTGGCGTGTTACAAATATCGGGAACACCCGTCGATTTTGTACAAATCTGTTCATCAGTGGCTCTTTCCGGACAATTTTTGTCCGCCGCAGTACGCACATTCTTAGTAGGGTCCTGCAGACCCCCCCTTCCGAGGGTCCCCGTAAAGGAACACCAAAAAACCGGAAACCAACCCAGGCTTTTTTCCCTTCCATGATCTCCCGGTGAAAATGTTCTACCCCGGTATTCCCGCATCCACCCCCGCCTGCCGGGACCCGGATCGTGTATCCCTGCCTGTCTTGTGGGGAGATCCGCCCGCCATTTAGTGCTATTTAGGGTTACATTTTTTCCGGCGTGAAAATGTAGTAAAACCGGGGAGATAGTGTCTCATTTTCAGGATATAGTGCCTCAAAACACGGGTATTACGGCACCCCCATCCCCCGCGTCCTGGATTCTCCGTCGGAGAAATGCCGTGGGGCAGGGGGGTGGAGGGTATCCCCATCGGCACCAGGTCCAGCCCGGCAGGTTTTCCCCTGCCGCTTTCCTTATCTGCCGGCGCGTCCAATATGTACAGCGAGAGGGAGAGAGCGGCCGACGGTAACTTAAGTGTTGCTGAGGAAAGTCCCCCCACCCACCGGGCACGCAGCCGTACGCAAGTACGGGTGGCGAGAGTCACGGCAATGGCACAGAAACGACACGGCCTGTCACCAGTCATGAAGCGGCTGAGCCGTAAGGCGAGAAGCGCGATTCGTCGTGCGAGTAACCCGCTGAGCGTTCAATGACAGGATACGATGAAACGGCGAATCCCTGCGGGTGCAAGCCAGAACAGGACGATGGAGCGCCCGGTCCCCGTCCGGGTTTGGCGCATAGCTGAATGCCGCTAGAACAAAAGGAGGCTTACTCCTCCCACTCATTCTTCTTTGTGATTCTTCCTGCACAAACCAGGTACGCGTTTTGGGTTTTGTATTTTTTTTAACTGTCTCACAAAAAAATATTCCCGGAAACCCGGGGAAAAAGCAAGCTGAAAACGGCAGGAAAACCGACCGGTAATTTCTAAAAAAAAAAATGGAAAATTAATAGAATCCCGGTGGTCCTTCGGGTGGCGTGCCGGTTGCCGCAATGCAGTACGATGGTTTCGGATACATGCAGTCACACCAGTAACTGCCGGCCTTGCATTCGCTTACACAGAATTTGTAGTCCGCGGAGAGCCCGTTGTTGTTGTAGTCAAAGCAGGCACACTGGCAGGCGCAGTCTGACTGGGCGCAGGTGGTGGCTTTTGTCGCAGTGGGTGTTGGCGTCGGTGTTTTTGTTTTCAGCGTTGTCTTTGGCAGCGTTGTCGGGACGGTCGTGGGTTCTGCTTCAACCATGTATGGCGCGGATTTCACCACATACCCCCCAAGGTCATATTCAAGATATACGCTGTCCCCGTCCCTGAGGCTGCGGGTTTCGTACGTGAAGGTGTTGAAACTGCCGGACTTTGGTACGCTGAGCGTCTCGCGTTTCCCGGAATTTTCCCAGACCATGGTCACGCCATTCCGGATCGGCATTTCATCAGGCCATTCCGTGGTCTTCTTCCAGACCGCCCGCCCGCTGACAATGAAAGAACCGTCCTCGTTCTGCTGTACTGAGACGATCTCCGGTTTTATCCGTGGCAGGAACCGGTCGATTGCTTCCGTAGCCCCGCGGATTGCTGTCGGGATGAGGACAATCTGCTGGTCATTGATGACCCGTTTGTCAACCTGATAAAGCGTCCCCCCGCCATACCACCACTGGTCCAGGGCAGACCGCGTTCGTGCAACCCGGAGATCCTTGCCATTGATCTGCTGGTAGATGTACCCGTCATCCCGGGGTGTCATGGCATTGAGATCCGGTTTGGGATAATTGTGGTACTTCGGGGACGAGATGCCGGGCGGGAGCGGCACCGTATCAGACGTAACGAAATTGTTGTTCGTGTACAGGGCTATTGCGTGCATCATGTTCCGGAGCGAGCCGGCATCATAGTTAAGCGCAGCCGGAGAGAATGCCTGGGCATACCGGATTGCCTGTGCCCCGGTCGCTGCCTCATACGGGTCATTGTACGGGTGAGCATCGTTGCGGACATGGGCCGGAACTGTCATATCCGCGATAAGGTGCATGGTCTCGCCCAGGGATCGCCATGCTTTGCCATAATTCTCGTTCTGCCGGTCCGTGGAAGCAAGAGCTTCTTTGAGATAGCGTTTCCCGTCGTTCCAGGAATAGTCCTGGATGAAGATCAGTTCCTCCCCTTCGAGAGAGTCCTTGCCCTCAATGGCCCACGTGATGGCATCGGTCTCCGGGTTCCGGTAGGGAGAACCGAGCAGAACCTGGGTATAGACATTGACCAGATCGTTTGACAGGTAGGGTTCTGACGGGTTCGTGGGATCATAGAAATGGAGAAGACCCATGGTTCCTTCCGGTTCATCGGCCGAGAACCCGGCATCAGTGATCCACTCGCGCATGCTCTTCTGCCGTTTCTGGGCAACCAGGCCTTCTGAGGGTAGTGTCACCCGCCGGTCCTCCGGAAAGTCCCACGCGATCCCGTTTGCCATGGCGCCGTCTAATGTTGCGCCTTTGAGATCCTCGTCATATTTCAACGATGTCTCCTCGAACTCTTTGATCGCGTACTCGTTGATGGTCGGGTGGGCGTACAGGTTGTTGTACGCCGCGGCCGGAGACAGGGTAAGCAACAGGAGGGCAACCGCCAGCGCCAGCGTCCTCGTTACAAACCGCCGATCTTCCATACGGAACCCTCCTTCATCGAGTAAAACTGGTACTCTTTGCCGTTAAAATTCATTGAGTAGAAGACAATGTCCGGAAATGCTTCCACAACCGTTGCCTGCCGGATCGCTGCTGCAAGTGCTTTTTGATCGGCAGGCGGGATCGTGCCCTGCACTCCCGGGATGGTGATGATGTCTCCCATCATCAGGCCCGAAAACGTGGCCGTGTTGCCGGCATCCAGCGCATCGGCAGCCGAACCCACGGCCTTCTTTGCCTGTTCTGAACTGATTTTCGTAGCCGCTGCGATCTGGGCATTCATCGCAGCATCATTGACAGCCGTGGTTCCGCTGGTGCCGCCACCGCTTCCCCCGGTTCCTCCACCGCCCCCGGTCCCGCCGCTGCCACCCGGCAGGAACAGGAGGAGCACGGTGCCGGCAAGGGCAATCCCGATAACGATGAGGAATACGATGGCAAGCGTCCTGCCCCACCCGCGTTTTTGCGGCGGGGCCGGCGCAACCGGTTGCCATTGTTGTGCTGCCGGCTGCTGCACCCGTGTTTGCGGGGCCGGCTGCCGGGCCGGGATGGCCGGGCCGGCCGGTGCTGCCGGAACCCCGAGCTGCCTGCCACATTTTGTGCAGAATTTTTTGCCGTCGTCATTCTTTGCGCCACAATTTCCGCAGAATCTCAATGTTCCCCTCCCTCCTCAGGGCTCGTGATTATGGGGCGATCAG
>JAAZNH010000230.1 GCA_012798365.1 Methanomicrobiales archaeon
TCATTGCGGCCGAGCTGGGTCAGCGTCGCAGCCTTGTTGTACCAGGCATTGGGATCCGAGGGTTCGATCAGTGCTGCCTGGTTATAGGATTCAATTGCCTCTTCGTATTTTCCGAGATCATACAGGGCAATGCCCTTGAAATAATGGGCCTTTGCGAGCCGGGGAAAAAGTGCCAGGCTCCGGTCAAACATGACAATGGCTTCCTGGAACCTGCCCAGATCGTAGAGTTCAATGCCCTGCCGCATCAGTGCTTCTGCATCACTCTTATTCATGAATCCGGTTACCTCTCGCCGGAACCGGTGCACCGGTTCCGGTAATTACCCTCTGTTTGTTTCTCCAAGTCGGAGATACGCCGATCCTGTATACAGGTTGCTTATAAGCGGCATATACCCTTTCCGGTACTTAGATATGATCTGTATTAATTTATGAAACCTGTTTTTATACTGCAGTGAGAAAAAAGAGAAAAACGACCGGGGGTTTCCCGGTTATGGTTTTGAGAGGTTCCGTATGACCCGGGCAAGCCGGGTGATGCCTTCCCGGATCTTGTCGTCTGTTGAGTTCGAGAAGTTGATCCGCAGGGTATTGCTGCCGCCCCCGTCTATGAAAAAGGGCGTGCCGGGAAGGACTGCAACCTGTTCTTTGACCGCCGCGTCAAAGACATCCATGGAAGAGACGCCGTCCGGCAGCGTCAGCCAGATGAACATCCCGCCTTCCGGCCGGGTAAATTTTACGGTGGGGGGGAACTGTTCTGCGATGAGCTGCTGCATGAGTTCGCACTGGTGCCGGTACGCTCCCTGGATCTTCCGGATATGGGCATCGATATCGGTATGCGCCAGGTACTCGCAGGCAATTCTCTGCGAGAGGTAATTTGAATGGAGATCGGACGCCTGTTTTGCAATGACAATCTGCTCCATGACATCGCGGGGCGCAACAATCCAGCCCAGGCGCATTCCCTGGGCAAGGATCTTGGAGAACGAACCGGTGATGACCGTCTGGTCCGGAAGGTATTTCCAAAACGATGACCGGGAGGTACCGGAGAAGTTCAGTTCGCCATATGCGTCGTCTTCCACAACAAAAGTGCCGGTCCCTGACAGGATCTCCGCCATCTCTTTCCGGCGCTCTTCAGAATACGTGACACCGGACGGGTTCTGGGAATTGGGAACGCCGTAGAAGAACTTCTGGTGGTGTTTTGCCAGTACATCTTTGAGCTGGGAGGGATCCGGGCCATCCTCATGGAGGAGGACCGGGTGGAATACCGGTTCGTACAGGGAGAACGCCTGGATTGCGCCCAGGTAACCGGGCCGCTCCATGGCAACATGGTCACCTTTCTCAATGAATACCTTGCCGATGAGGTCCAGGCACTGCTGCGAGCCGTTCGTGATCAGGATCTCGTCCGAAGAAACGCTCAGTCCCAGCCGTTTTTTGTACCGGTCGGCAATGAACTGCCGGAGGGGCAGGTAGCCTTCCGTGGTGGAATACTGGAGGACGACTCTCCCGTCTGCGGCAAGGACGCGGGCGGTTGCCTGTGCGATTCCTTCTACATCAATAAGGGCCGGGCTTGGCAGGCCCCCGGCAAACGAGATGATCCGGGGGTCTTCGGTGACCTTGAGAATTTCACGGATAAACGATTTGGGTGTTTTTGCCATCCGGGATGCAAACAGATCTCCCCGGCCCGCTGTTGATCTCGCGGGGGGGACTGTCTGATTGTGCGGGTTCATGATTCACCAGGTTTTGCTACAGGTTTGTTGTTAAACTGAATGAATGTGACTGAATGCCGGGCGGCGATTATGAAGAGAGAACGTTTTTCTCTTTAGGGATAATCTCACGAGAAACCGTACAAGACAATCCGGCCTACAGTTTCACCCCGCGCACGGGCCGGGCGTTTATACCAACAATCCAACGGTTTGGTATGACAGATACCCTGCACTATCCAGATACGCACCCGGCAGCAGATCCGGCAACGCTGCTTCGTATGCGACAGAAATTCCGGGAAGTTTTCGGCATCGATGCAACCATGAATGACGAAACGCTGGCCCGGCGTTACCGGCTGACCCGTGACGGGGAACTTATCGTGATCCTCCGGTAATAATTCCCATGTCCGTTCACCGGAATATGGATCATCATGGTTTCACGATTGCCCGAGGGAAGAATGAGCCGGTGATTTCTGTGTCAATGGCGGGGTGAGGCAGGCCCGTTTGCGCCGGAATTCAGACGCGATCCACTGCATGTCGGGAAGACGGCTGCTTTTTGCCAGTGAGGCGGGGAAGGATTCCGGCCAAAAATTCTTCCGGTGCTCTGGTATGGGCTGGATCCGGAAATGCAGACAGGGGGAAAGAACAGTTCCGCGTTCCGAAGAAGAATGTCGCAAAGATTCGTTGCAACAAAAAAGGAATCTGTAACAAATACTGTAAAAAAACTGCAACAAAATGAATCAAAACGATATCGCAAAGATTCGCTGCAACAAAAAAGAATTCAAGAGAAATACCGGAAAAAACCGGTGCAGTAACAAAAAGGAATCGGGAACACATGCCGGAAATATCCGGTGCAACAAAAAAGAATCCAGGACGAATACCAAAAAGATCCGTTAGAGAAAAAATGGCATCCGAAACGAATACCGTAAAGATTTGTTGCGATAAAGAACAGGTTCGGAAAAAATGAGGCAAATCTCCCGGAAGATTTGACAAAAGAATGCAAGCCTATGGCGAGATTTGAACTCGCGACTTCCTCCTTACCAAGGAGGCACACTGCCAGGCTGTGTCACATAGGCACGGGCGCATTCCACCGGGTTTTCACGGGGCCAGAACAGAGACTTGCTCCACCGTGACCGGTTGCCTAACAACATTGTGGCTCATCCCTATAAAACATTGCGGAGAATTTCCCGGACAGCGCCGTTTTTGCGGATATTTTGCCTGCCCGCGCCGCGGGTTGCGTGGAGTGCCGGCTCCCGGCTTTTTCCGGGGTGCCGGTTGTTTCGTATGACCGGGACCAGGTCCGCGGTAAAGAATCATGCGGGGCCAATAATCAGCAAAGGCCCAGCCGTTCAATACTTTTCTTAACACCGGGAAGGTCCGCCACCTCGATCACCGGCACAACCCCGTCGCGGCGCACGGCCTGCATCACCGGCCCAAAATCAATTGTGCCCTCGCCAATCGCAGCATGCGTGTCATCGCTGCCGTCATTGTCGTGGAGATGATAGTGCCGGGCCGGGCAGGCAAGGAACCCGGCAAGGCAATGGTTCTGGTGTGCGTGGCCCACATCAAGGGCAAACGCAGTGGCGCCGATGAGCGGGAGTTCCGCGGGGGTTTTGAGGAGGAAATACTGCCAGTTTCCCATGTTCTCGACAAAGAACTCAACCGAGAATTCGGCGGCAAGCCGGTGCAGATCTGCCAGGGACCGGACCAGCTGCTGCTCTGCTTTTGTTCGCTCCTCCTCCCACGCAAAATAGCCCGGGTGCAGCACAACGCTGCCGTTGACTTCCCCGGCGATGCGGAAACAGTCAGCCATCACATCGACGCTGGCCCGGCGGATGGGCTCAAGCAGGCTTGCAAGATTGGTGCCCCGGCTCGGGGCGTGAATCGTGTACCTTGCTGAATAATTCTTCAGGATATCTGCATTCCCCAGGTGATGGAGGCCTTCGTCCATGACCTCGATATGATCCGTTATTGCCGTCAGCTCATTGAGTGCAGATTCCAGGGGAACTGCATGGAGACAGAACGTTGAAACGGCAAACATGCATGAGGTGTCGTCATCCAAACGAGATAAACCTGAGGGGAAAAAAGAGGATTATTCCTTTTTGAGATGGACGTCCATCTGCTGGAAGGGGATCTCGATGCCTTCCTTTGCAAACCGCCGGGTTATTTTGATGTTGATGATGTCTTTGACTTCATCGGGAGTGTTGTATTTTTTCATCCAGACCCGGAGGATGAAGTTGAGACTTGAGTCACCAAATTCTGTGAAGAAAACGGTAGGTGCCGGCTCCTCAAGGAGGTACTCTGAGTTCCTGATGGTATCTTTAGCAATTTCCATGAGGATCTGCTTTACGCGTTCAGGATCCGTTCCATAGGCAACCGAAACCGGGATGGTGACACGGAGTTTCTGGTCGGGCTCTGAATAGTTGATGATGACATTTGTCGTCAGTTTGTTGTTGGGGATGGTGACAACCTGGTAATCCAGCGTCTGGATCCGCGTGCTGCGGGTCCCGACAGAGATGACATTGCCATAGATATCATCAACCTTGATCCGGTCGCCGACCTTGAACGGTTTGTCAA
>JAAZNH010000231.1 GCA_012798365.1 Methanomicrobiales archaeon
CGACGACCGAGAATTCGACTTTTGATGCTGCCTTGATCATCTCATAGGTGCCGGTCGCGAAGTCCGATTCTTCAAAGAGCCCTGCAGGGCCGTTGAAGACAACGGTGCCGGACTTCTTTAAGACACTGACCAGGTCCTGGATGGAATCCATCCCGATGTCAAGGACCGGGCAGTCATCCGGGATTTTTGTAATGGGGTATTCCTTGCGGTGGTTATTCTCGCGGACCGCAACGGTCTGCGGCATGATGACCCGGTCCTTGTACTTCGCAAGGATCTCCTTTGCCTTCTCGATCTCGGGCTGGTACTTGAGCTGGGCAATCAGCTGTGTGGAGGGCTTTCCGATATTGTACCCAGCCGCGATCAAAAAGACGTTTGCAACAACACCAATGACGATGACACTGTCAGCAATGCCCTTGTCGAGCACATTGCGTGCAACATCAATGGAGTCATCCACCTTGGTGCCGCCAAGCACCATGCAGACCGGTTTAGGCGCACCGGAGAAGACTTTCGAGAGCGTGAAGACCTCTTTTTCCATCAGGAGGCCGCCGGCAGAACGCATGGCCATCGGGAGGCCGACCACCGTAGGCTGAGAGCGGTGGGCGGTCCCGAAAGCATCGTTCACAAAGACGTCGGCCATCGATGCGAGTTTCTTTATCAGGAGGGTCTTTTTGGCTTCCTCGGGCTTCAGGGTGAGGTTCTCCTCAGCGTTGAAGCGGACATTCTCAAGCATGAGCACATCGCCGATCTTCATGCTCTTGACAGCATCCTTTGCGGTGTGGCCGAAGATGCTGTCAACATAGGTGACGGGCTTTCCGAGCAGCTGTTCAAGCTTCTCGGCATGTGCTTCAAGCGTGGTGAAATCCTTCTTGCCGGGCCGGCTCTGGTGAGTGACGATGACCGTGCGGCTTCCCGCGAGCGCCCTGATGGTGGGGATATGCTCGCGGAACCGCTTGTCATCCAGGATAAGGTTGGAGGCAGGATCGATTGGCGAGTTCAGGTCCAGCCGGAGCAGGACGGTTTTTCCATCAGCACCCAGTTCCTTGATCGTTCCAATCGTCATTGTTGCCTCTCCTCTTCTCTCTTATGAACTGCCCCGGGCTTTAATCTTCTTCATCCGGAAGAGCTCTTCGCGTTCCATCTCGTCAAGGCGCATCTTGATGAAATCCCGCGCTTCGGTGAGCTCGGGGATGACCTTGAACTCGAGCGCGTTGACCCGGCGCTTGGTCTTCTCGATCTCGTCAAGAAGGCGCTTCATCGTGGTCTCGATCTCGGCGCTCTCGATGATGGCTTCCACCAGTTCCTCGAATGCCGAGGCGGTCTCATCGATGACGGTTGATGTGCCGAGCACACCGTAGCCGCGGTCAATGATGCTCTTTTTGACCTTGGAGCTCTCGATCTCCGGGACAACGACGCCCATGATGTTCTTGCTCTTGACGTGGATCTCCGGCACTTCCTTGACGGAGAATGCCGCAGACTTCACACCAATTGCTCCCTCGACGGTGTTTGCCAGTGCCATCATCTCGGCGGCACGCTCGTACTTTTTGAGGAGCGCCCCGCGGCTGTCTTTGGCATTGGCAAGGATCTTGAAGAATTCCATAATCAGTCCATCGCGCTTCATCTTGAGGATCTTGTAGCCGCGCTGGGAGAGCTGGATCTTCCGTTTGAGGTTGATCAGTTCCGAGCGGGTTGGCTTGATATCGCGCAGCGCCATGGAAGATTACTCCTTCTTACCGGACTTGACCTTCGGGTGGTACTTCTGGATGAGTTCACGGTCGATACGGGTGAGCTGCTCAATTGGCAGCGTCGAGAGAAGCTCCCAGCCGAGGGTGAGGGTGTCCTCAATCGTGCGGTCCTCATCGTAACCCTGGCGGACAAAGCGCTGCTCGAAGAGATCGGCGAACTCGAGGAGCAGCCGGTCACGCTCGGAGAGTGCGTCCTTACCGACGATGGCCACGAGGCCGCGGAGGTCGTTGCCTTCTGCGTACCCTGCGTACATCTGGTCGGAGACCTTCTTGTGGTCCTCACGGGTCTTGCCCTTGCCGATACCGAGGTTCATCAGACGTGACAGCGACGGGAGCACGTTTATGGGCGGGTAGATACCCTTGCGGTGGAGATCACGGTTGACCACGATCTGTCCTTCGGTAATGTAACCGGTCAGGTCAGGGATCGGGTGGGTGATATCGTCACCGGGCATGGTCAGGATCGGGATCTGGGTGACCGAACCCTTCTGGCCCTTGATCATACCGGCACGCTCGTAGATGCAGGCAAGGTCGGTGTACATGTACCCGGGGTAACCACGCCGGCCTGGCACTTCTTCACGGGCAGCACCGATCTGGCGGAGCGCTTCGCAGTAGTTCGTCATGTCCGTCAGGATAACCAGCACGTGCATGCCGAGCTCGAAGGCGAGGTATTCAGCCGTTGTCAGCGCAAGACGCGGGGTGATGATACGCTCGACGGCCGGGTCGTCCGCAAGGTTGAGGAAGACGACGGCACGCTCGAGTGCGCCCGTGCGCTCAAAGTCCTGCATGAAGTAGTTCGCTTCTTCTTTCGTGATACCCATGGCGGCGAAGACCAC
>JAAZNH010000232.1 GCA_012798365.1 Methanomicrobiales archaeon
GCGCATTTTATATTTTTGACTGCCTGACCGACCTCTTACAGT
The DNA here is from genome assembly GCA_012798365.1 of Methanomicrobiales archaeon. Lineage (GTDB taxonomy): Archaea > Halobacteriota > Methanomicrobia > Methanomicrobiales > Methanospirillaceae > Methanoregula. Next base: position 43 of record JAAZNH010000232.1, read on the forward strand.
ACTGGTATTCCGACCTGATGATAGGCAACTTTTTCCGGGTCACCTGCCCGTTTTTGTACGAGCTGGACACGATTGCGTATTTTGCCATCATGCGTAATGCCCACACGTACGGAACGATTGCCGGCATCCGTGAGACAACACAACTGCTGCTTGATTTGTATGTTGTCAAGGGCAGGGTGTACATTCACCCGCTCAAAGTATGGCAGCGATACTCCCCGACAATGTTCTTCCCTCACCATATTGACGGGAACGAGGCGGTGTGTATAACCGCGAGTTCGGAAGTTGCTGACCTCTTTTCCTCCGTTGAACGAAAAGGGGAGAGGCTCGATTACTGGACCGTGGCATTTGACCGGGCACATGACGCGCTTTCCCTTCCGGAAAGCGAGCAGGAACAGGTGAAACGATCGCTCATGAACATCCTGATAGGCAGGCCTTCACGGATGTATGACCTCTGCGCCCGGTATTTTACCCTGGCAGATATTCTTGCGATAGGTTCGCGAGAGGTCGGGACCGGATTTATCGGAGGGAAAAGTGTCGGGATGCTGCTTGCACGAAAGATTTTGGAGCAGGAGGGAAAAGGCCGGTTCAACCAGGTACTTGAACCCCATGACTCTTTTTACCTGGGATCGGACATTTTCTACACGTACATTGTCCAGAACGGGTGGTGGCGTCTTCGGACAAAACAAAAATCCCGGGACGGGTATTACCGGTATGCACCGGAACTCCGGGAAAAACTTTTGCAGGGTAAGTTCCCGAACAATATCCGCGAAGAGTTCATGCAGATGCTGGAATATTTCGGCCAGTCCCCTATCATTGTGCGCTCCAGCTCGCTTCTTGAAGATGATTTTGGAAACTCCTTCTCCGGAAAATACGAGAGTGTTTTCTGTGCCAACCAGGGAAGTCCCGAAGAACGCTATGAGGCGTTCGAGAATGCAGTACGGACGGTCTATGCAAGTACCATGGGCGAAGATGCCCTGGACTACCGTATGACCCGGGGGCTTGTGGATCTTGATGAGCAGATGGCAATCCTTGTCCAGCGCGTTTCCGGTGACCAGTTCGGCGAGGATTTCTTCCCGCATGTCGCTGGTGTGGGCAACTCTTCCAACCTCTATATCTGGGACAAGAATGTTGATATGAATGCCGGGATGCTTCGCCTGGTTTTTGGGCTCGGAACCCATGCCGTGGACCGGACAGTAGGGGATTATGCACGAATTGTCTGCCTGGATGATCCCTCACGGTTGCCTCCCATGACCTATGGCGATGAGAAGAAATTTTCCCAGAGAATGGTGGATGTTCTCTCGCTTGCAAATAACACCTGGTCCAACCGTAAACTGGAAGATTTTGTTTCCTATGACCTGAAAACAGACCGCTCACTCTTCATGAGTGTTGACACCCAGACAGTAAACCGGTTGCGGGAGATCGGCCGGACCGATATTGCAACCCCGTATATTCTTGACTTTAAGCGGTTGCTTGCCGATACTGAATTTGCCGCACTGATGAGAGAGATGCTCTCCCTCATCTCCAGGATATATGATTACCCGGTTGATATCGAATTTACCGCAAATTTTTCATCTGAAGATAATTTCCGGATCAATCTTTTACAATGCCGCCCGCTCCAGACCCGGGGCCTCGGGAGATCAGTGGAGTTGCCCGGTTTATCGGATGCAAAAGACTGCATCTTCTCCGGTAAGGGGAATTTTATGGGAGGAAATGTCCGGATACCGCTTGATTACATCATCTATATCTCCCCGCAGGAATACCTGAACCTCTCCGAGCAGGACAAGTATGCGGTTGCGCGGCATATCGGCGTCCTCAATGCCGGGCTCAAAGGAAAGAATGTCATGCTGCTTGGCCCGGGCAGGTGGGGCACCACAACACCGATGCTGGGGATACCAGTACGTTTTGCTGAGATCAGCAACATGGCAATCATTGGCGAGATGGCATCAGTGGAAAGCGGATTCATGCCGGAATTATCCTATGGGAGCCATTTCTTCCAGGATATTGTTGAGTCAGGAATTTTCTATGTCGCTATCTTTGACGGGCAGGAAGATGTTGTTTTCAATCCCGCAAAAATAACAGAGAAAGAAAACATGATGAAGGAATTCTCTGCCGGGAGCGAGACATTTGCCCCGGTCATCCATGTGATTGATGCCGCAGGCATTGTTGTGTATTCCGACATCATTACCCAGAAAGTGTTATGCAAATAAGGATCTGCTAATCGCTTTTTTTAGAATTTCTCCTCCCGTTTTTGATCGCGTTCGAATGAAATATCTCCCATCCGGGAAATCTGCGCAGCGGAAAAATGCAGAGCGTGCTACTTCCCCGGGTTCGTGAATCATCTATGGGCCGCAGCCGGTAATTCCCGGCATGGAGGTTTCGTGAGATTTTATCAGGCTGGGTGTCATAAACATTAAATTTAAATAGTTATGAAGGAAAGTTCTTTCTACCAAACACACAACATTACAAATAAACCATAACCCCGGACTGAACGAATGAATGGCACTCCCGGAAAACTGCACCGGATTTATCATCCGGCATCAGCTTTATGGGAGGGTTCAGCCTATTGAGGAACCGGTATCCCGGTAACCTCAACGCCAGAAAAGCAATGCGAAACAGATACCAGGTGAAAAGAATGGCACTAGATTCTGGAGCAACTGCATGGATTCTTGCTGCAACGGCGCTTGTCATGCTGATGACGCCGGCAGTAGGATTCTTCTACGGGGGACTTGTGCGCAGGAAAAATCTGATCTCCATGATCACCCTGTCGTTCGTCGCCTTTGCACTGGTGAGTATCCAGTGGGTAATGTTTGGGTATTCGCTCGCCTTCGGCTCCGACATCGGGGGCGTTATTGGCAACCTCGAGTACTTTGGATTGAATAATGTGGGCATGGACCCCGGTAAATTCTGTGATGCAATTCCCGGAGTACTGTTCATGATCTTCCAGATGGTCTTTGCAGCAATCGCGCTTGCAATCGTAACATCAGGAATGGCTGAACGGGTAAAATTCAGTGCATACCTTGTGTTTGCACTTCTCTGGACAACGCTGGTCTATGATCCCCTCGCCCACTGGGTCTGGGGAGGAGGCTGGGCAGCACAGTTCGGGGCACTGGACTTTGCCGGCGGAACGGTTGTGCATATCAGCTCAGGATTTGCAGCACTGGCCCTTGCCCTTGTCATCGGAA
>JAAZNH010000029.1 GCA_012798365.1 Methanomicrobiales archaeon
CCCGGATCCTGATAGCCGACGATCTTGCTGCAAATCTCTACCTGCTGGAATCGATCCTGAAAGGAAACGGGTTTGAGGTCACCTCTGCAAGGAACGGGGCGGAGGCACTGGCGTTTGCAAAAAAAGCTCCCCCGGACCTTATCATTACCGATATCCTGATGCCCGTGATGGACGGGTTTGAGCTCTGCCGCCAGTGGAAGGTGGATGAAATACTCAAAACAATCCCGTTCATTTTCTACACGGCGACCTATACCGATCCCCGGGATGAAAAGTTTGCCCGGAGCCTGGGGGCCGAACAGTTCATTGTCAAGCCGCAGAAGCCGGATGTCCTGATTAAGGAGATCCGGGCAGTTCTTGACGAATCCTTAAGAAAAGCGGGGGCTGCAAAAACCCCGGCGTTACGGAATGAGAAAGAAGTCCTGCAGGAGTATAACGAGGTCCTGTTCCGGAAACTCGAGAAGAAGGTCGTGCAGCTGGAAACGGAGATTGCCGTGCGAAAAGCCGCCGAGAAGCAGCGCGAGGAGGTGATCCGGGAACTGGAACAGAAGAACGCCGAACTTGCCCGGTTCACTTACACGGTTTCGCACGAACTCCGGAGCCCGCTCATCACCATCCAGGGTTTTGCCGGGCTTATCGAAGAGGATGTGACAAAGGGAGGAGATCCTGCCGACCTGAAAACCCATGTACGGCGTATCTGTACCGCGGTGGACACCCTGGACGCCCTCCTGTCGGATATCCTTGCGCTCTCCCGGGCCGGCCGGAGTATCAATACTCCGCACCCGGTCGGGTTTGGCACGATCGTTGAGGAAGCACTCGGCATTCTTGCCCAGCCGCTCAAAAGCCGGGGAGTCCGCGTTGAGCTCGAACCGGATCTGCCGGTCGTGAACGTTGATGCTGCCCGGATGCGGGAAGTGCTGTATAACCTCATTGAGAATGCTCTCAAGTACTGCGGGGATCGAACGGATCCGGTCATCCGGATCGGGATGGTCGTGGAGGGTGCCGAGCCGGTCTTTTTTGTGCAGGACAACGGGATCGGGATTGATTCCCGGTATCTTGAGCGGGTCTTCAACCTGTTTGAGAAGCTGGATACCACAACACCGGGGACGGGGGTTGGCCTTGCGATCGTGAAGCGGATCATTGAAGCCCACGGAGGCAGAATATGGGCGGAATCGGAAGGGCCGGGAAAGGGCACAATGTTCCGGTTCACCCTGTCTCCCGGCACGGGTACCCGCACCGATACTCATAATAACGGGCAGATAAAAGAGTGATTCCTATGGCTGAACTATCCGGTGAACCCCTGCATATCCTGCTCGTCGAGGATAACGAGGCTCACGCTGAACTGGTGATCCGGGGCATGCGGGACCAGCAGGTAGCAAATAAGATCCATCACGTGGCGGATGGCGAGAAGGCGCTTGATTACCTTTTCAACCGGGGGGCGTATGAGGATAAAGTGCAGAACCCCCGGCCAAATCTCGTGCTCCTTGATCTCCGGCTTCCCCGGGTTGACGGGCTTGAAGTACTCAAAACTATAAAGACCACCCCGTCCCTGCGCCGGATCCCGGTGGTCATCCTCACCAGCTCCGATGCCGAGAGCGATATTGTCAAATCCTACGAATACCATGCCAACAGCTATATCGTCAAGCCCCTTGATTTCAAGACGTTCACAAAACTCATGAAGGATCTCGGGTTCTACTGGCTTGGCTGGAATGCCAAGCCGATGCCGGACTGATTTTTGGAGGCGTGCGGTTACGGATCCTCTTCCTGATTCCGAAGCGCAGAACAAAGCCCTCCACATCCTGATCATTGAGGATGACAACGCCCATGTGGAGCTCTGCCTGCGGGCGTTCCGCGATGATCCGGGCCGGTTCCGGGTTTCGGTTGCAAAAAACCTCCGGGCAGCCCGGGAAATCCTCGGCACGGCCCCGCCGGACCTGATCATCTCCGACTGGCTTTTACCGGACGGTAAAGGCCTGGATATCCTTCCACGGACTGACGGGAACGTAACAATCCCGCTCATCATCATGACCAGTCACGGCGATGAATCCATTGCTGTCGAGATCATGAAGTCCGGGGCGATCGATTACGTGGTGAAGTCCGCGACACTGTTCCATGACCTGCCCCGTATCGCCCTGCGGGCGCTGCGGTACTGGGAGAATATCCAGGAACGGAAACGGGCAGAAGCCACCGTTAAGGAGAGCGAGAACCGGCTCTCGCTTGCACTTTCCGGGTCTGATATGGGGATGTGGGAACTGTCATTTCCCTCGTTGACTGGATTTATTGACAGCCGGGCTGCTGCGATCCTTGGCTATCCGCTGGAGGGGATCTGGACCACGTGTCTCGACTGGGACCGGTTGTCGCATCCCGATGATGTTCGCCTGATCCACAAGCGACTTAAGGATTATCTCGAAGGGCGCACCCCCATGTTTGAGTCCGAACACCGTATGAAGCATGCATCCGGTGAATGGATATGGGTGGTTGGCAGGGGTAAAATTAACCTGAGATCCCCTGATGGATCGCCACTTGGGATCTCGGGGACCATCCAGGACATATCAGCCAGGAAGAAGATGGAACAGGCTCTTTATGAGAGCGAGAAGAAATACCGGTTCCTCATAGAGCATGTCCAGGATGTGGTGTGGCAGACATCCCTTGACCTTACCTTCACGTTCCTGAGCCCGTCAGTTGAAACCCTGACCGGGTATCCGGCAGAGGAACTGATCGGTACTTCTCTTGTCCGTCTCCTTTCAGAACGTTCCGCTGCGGGTATCCGGGAGCTGGTGAGCCGGAGAATGGAAGCGTTTGCAAAGAAAATGCCGGCGTCTCCCACGGTTTTTGAAATTGAATTGCGCAGGCGTGACGGGTCCCTCTGCTGGGCCGAAGTCAGCTCGAACCTGTTTTTTGGTCCGGACAATGCCCCTGCCGGGTTCCAGGGAATCAGCCGCGATATCACCGGCCGCAAGCAGAGCGAGGAGGCAATCCGCGAGAGTGAATACCGGTTCCGGGAGCTCTTCAGTAACATGAGGTCCGGGGTAGCGATTTACCAGCCGGTCAGCGAAGGGAAGGATTTCATTATCCGGGATGTCAACCGGGCCGTGGAACGCATCGAACGGGTGAGAAAAGAGGACATTACCGGCCGCAGCATCCTTGAGATCTTCCCTGGCGTTGTGGAGTTCGGGCTCTTTGAGGTGTTGCAGCGGGTTGCAGCAACCGGGACTCCCGAAGAGTTCCCCGTCTCGATGTACAAAGACAACCGGATCTCCGGCTGGCGGGATAATTTTGTGTACCGGCTTCCGTCCGGTGAAGTTGTTGCCCTGTACGAGGATGTGACGGAGAAGAAACAGGCTGAGGAAGCCGCTGCATCAGCCCGGGAGTGGCTCGGCATCGCGCTCCGTGCCGCAAAGGCCGGGACCTGGGACTGGGACTTTTTGACGGGGAAGCTTACCTGGTCCCCTGAATTCTTTGAGCTTTTCGGGATGCAGCCCGGCACCCCCGCAACCTTTGAATCGTGGCGTTCAAAACTCCATCCCGATGATCGGGAGCCGGCGATGGCGAAGATCGAACAGTCCGTCCGGGATCACACCTATCTCTGGAACGAGTACCGCATCATCCTGCCGGATGGCACCATCCGCTGGATCGGTGCAGGCGGGAGCACAATCTACAACCCTGCCGGAGAGCCGCTGCGCATGAGCGGGGTCTGCATCGATATCACGGAAAAGAAGGTTGCAGAGGAGCGGCTCCTCCTCCAGAGCCAGATCCTTGACCAGATGCATGAAGGGGTCTGTATGGTCCGGGCCGGTGACAATTCGATTGCATACACAAATCCCCGCTTCAATATCATGTTCGGCTACACTCCTGGTGAACTTGACGGCAGGGAAATCTCGGTCATTAATGCGCCACTCCCTGACCAAACTCCTGAAGAGGTGGCGGAAACGATCCGGGCACAGATGATCGAGAAGGGCATCTGGAACGGGGAAGTCCTCAATATCAGAAAAGACGGCACCACGGTTCACTGCCAGGCGTCGATCATTGCATTCGTCCACCCGCAGTTTGGGCAGGTCTGGATTTCAGTACAGGACGATATCACCGATCGAAAACAGGCTGAGGAGAAACTCCGCCAAAGCGAGCAGTTCCTCCGGCAGACCCAGCAGCTGACCCGTGTTGGCGGGTGGGAGATACTCCTCCCTTCCGGAGAGGGCCGGTGGAC
>JAAZNH010000233.1 GCA_012798365.1 Methanomicrobiales archaeon
CCCGCCCGCTGTGCAAATGCACGGGTGAAAAACCCCGGCCCGCAGCCGAAATCAAGGACCCGGCTGCCGGGTTGTACAAACCGTTTTGCGAGCCGGTCCGGCCGGTACAGGAAGCGGCGCAGGCGGCCGTCAAGCCACGCGGCTTTCTTCGGGTTGAATATATGCCGCTGGACATGGGGCGTTGCTTTTGGTGCACTCATACCGGAAAGGTGGGCAGGGCCGGGGGATAAGGGATTGGGCGGCCGCCACTACAAAAAACGCGACTCCCCGTTGCCTCACATCCCGAAGAAGGCGACAGCGGGCAGGGTTACGACACTGATGAAGTAGGTGCAGACAATAATTGCTGCGGCAAGCTTCCCGTCACACCCGTACCGGTCCGCAACAACCCCGGCAATTGCCCCTGAGGGCATGGCAGCAAGGATCACGGCAACGGTGCGCTCCATCATCGGCATGCCAGTCACAAATCCCCCCGCATAGACCAGCACCGGCAGGATAAGCAGGTGGATTATGACAACAATTCCCAGCAGGGGCACAAGCGTCCGCAGCCGGATGGGGCGGAGGAGGAGGCCCACAGCGATCCAGACAAGCAGGTTGATCGCGTGCTGGATTACCTCGAAGAAATCCGTGAAGATATCGGTGTAGATATCCGCACCGGGAAGGTCGAAGAAGGTGATAAGGACGGCAACAACCAGCCCCAGCCAGAACGCGAGAAAAACCGGTGAGGAGAAGTACTGCTTCAAAAACGGGACAAGCGAGAAGTCTCCCCGCTTCTCGTGAAGTCCGAAATAGCCTGCAACCAGGATGCCGAGCGTAAAGAACGGGAGGGCAAACCCGAACACTCCCAGCACATTCCCGAGGGCAACCTCCTCGCTCGCAGGGCCGAAAACCGCGACAAGCACCGGGGCACCAACGGTATACGTGCTGCCCCAGGCCGAAAGGATGACCACCGTCCCGGTGGCAGCCGGTGAGAGCCCGAGAATCCGGCAGATGCCCCAGGCAACGACCATGCCAACGATAACCGCACAATTTACAATAAGTACGGGAAGAACCCACCCCGGCCTGATGGTTGTGGTTGTCAGCAGCCCGAAGACGATCGCCGGCAGGGCAAACTCGGTGACGAGACGGTCGAAGACCGGCTGGTGGCTGTCGTTGAAGATGCCCCGCAGTTTCAGCAGCTGGATCACCCCCACGATCAGGAGGAACAGGACGATATACTCGATCATGGTGACCGTGACCGCGTTCATGATCTGCCACCCCGCATTTCCCGGCAGCACCGTCCCATGATGGCATGGGACGACATCCTGTTCCGGGGGATTTCAGTTTCGGGGGTATCTGAGTTCATGGAACAGCCTCTAAAGCAGCAGGATCATCATGATCGGGATGGTCAGAAGGCTGACAAGGTACGTGGCAATGACCAGGGCGGACGCCAGCGCGCCGTCACACCCGTACCGCCCGGCCACAACCGCGGCGATGGCACCGGAAGGCATGGCGCTCTCGATGACCAGGATCTCGGTTGCAAGGCTGGAAAGGCCCAGGATGGATCCTCCCGCAAGGGCAAAGACCGGGTTAATGATCAGCTTGATGCTCACAATAAGCAGGAACAGCGGCAGGATCGGCCGCAGGTCAATTGGTCGCAGCATCAGCCCGAGCGAGACCGCCACAAGGATCTCAAGGCCGTTGGCAAAGTACCCGAAGAATGTTGAGAAGAAATCCCCTGCCATGACCGATGAGACCGCGGGGATTTGGGATACGATGAGGCCGAGGAGGAAGGAGATGAAGATGGGGGAGACAAAGAAGTTCCTGATGACCGGCCAGACCTCTGAGGTCTGGCTGGTTTCCCTGCTGCCGAACCATGCCGTGATGGGAACCCCTATCGTGAAATACGGGATGCAGGCCCCGAACTCCCCGATGATAAGGCCCAGGGCCAGCGCCTCGCTGTTTGCCCCGAATGTCTGACGGATGAGCGGGTAGGCCATGGTCGACGTGCTGCCGATCCCGGCCAGCATAACAAGTGCCCCGGTCTTCCCGTAGGAGAGCTTCATGGCCCGGCAGGCAAGGTATGCCAGGAAACAGCAGGTGGCGATGGTCGAGACCATGACCAGCGCGGCAAGGATCTGGTCAGCATGGATCCGGCTGACCGCAAGGGTCGAGAAGATCGTAACCGGCAGGGCCAGCTCGGTGACCAGGCGGTTGAAGACCGGCTGGTGGGAATCGTTAAAAACGCCCTGGCGCTTCAGGAGCTGGATGAAAACCACGAGAAGGAAGAAGATGATGACGGATTTCAACAGGGGGTAGAGCTGGTCCATTTCTCCTCCGTGCGGTACTGGCTACTCAAAGTCTTTTTTCTCCCCGGGTAAAAAAAGGAATGGTTTTCATCCCGCGTTTATTCCCCGGCAGGGTTTCCCGGGCTGCCTTCCTGTGCAGTCCTGAAAATACAACCGGGATATTCTTTCCGGAATCGCGTGAAGTCCGGTTCCCAAGATTAATGCAGGATCAGGGTTTTCTGATATCGTACAGTTCCTGGAGTCATTATGATGAAACAAATCGCACTTCTCATCCTTGTCGTGCTCTCTGGCATGCTCCTTGCCGCCGGATGTACTTCACAACAACCTCCGGTGGCGCCGTATTCAGCTGGCGATTCTCTCTATGCACAGGCAGAGACTGCATATGCTCAGAATAACTTCCACGCAGCTGCAGAGCTGTATCATCAGGCGTATGAAAAGTACGTGGATGAAGGGAATGCGTCTGCCTCAAAGGATGCCCGGGACAAACAGTCCCTTGCAGCACGGATGGTTGCCGAGTTCCCGTACAACCAGTCGCAGATCACGGCCATCATAGACGAACAGTTCCCTGAATATTCGTCAGAGAGAAAAGCCTCCTGGCTTCCCTGCAACAGGAGCCAGTGCATAACCAGCGATGGCGAACCATGGTACTTTTCGAATACCGTTAACAATATCCGGTCCAACAACATCGATGTGATGCGCGAGGCAACCAAAAAAATGGGCAGGACGCCTTTTTACGATGAGATGAAGGCCATTGCCGCCCGCCCTGATGCAGGTCCGGGCATTTACGTTAACCCTGTAACCTGGGAAGGGTCAGAATTCCTCAGCATCCCGGCAGAAATGCTGCCGAAGACCGGCACCCTCCGCCTCTGGGTTCCCCTGCCCGTGGAGGCCCCTTCCCAGCGTGATGTCACGATCATCTCGGTAGAGCCGTCACAGTACGTGAAATCGCAGACCGGTACGGCAGCGGACATGGGCCTTGCGTATCTCGAGATCCCGTTAGACCAGGTCAGCGGGAATTACCTGAATGTCACTGCACGCTTCCGCTACACCCAGTACGAGGTCCGGTACACGATTGATCCTGCAAAGGTAGGGAACTACAACACGAGCGATCCCGAATACCGGCAATACACTGCATCCGGGAGAAATATTGTCATCACCCCGGAGATGAAGGCAAAGGCGCTTGAGATTGTTGGTAACGAGACCAACCCGTACCTGCAGGCCGAGAAACTGTACTGGCATGTTGTCTCGCACCCCTACAGCAATGTGCCTCACGTACGACTCAATGCCGGCAGGACACCGGAATCCGTGTATATGCTTGAATCCGGGTTTGGCGACTGCGGCACCCAGAGCATGTACTTTGCCGCTCTCTGCCGCTCGCTGGGTATCCCGGCCCGCGCTATCGGGGGTTACCAGCTTGTCCCGGGTCACGAGGGAACCCATTTCTGGTCAGAATATTACCTGCCGGGGTATGGCTGGATCCCGAACGATGTTACGATTGCCGAAGGTGCCGAGTGGTCCTATGAGGCAACAGATGATGACCGTCACCAGTACAAGGCATACTATGCGAACAATCTCGACCCGTACCGCTACATTATCCAGAAGGATGTCGATGTGCCGCTCACCCCGTCGCCGGGGAATGCAGTGATGTTCGATATGGTTGTCCAGTCCCCCAAGGCTGTCTGCGATACCTGTAAGGAAGATCCGGAGTTTGCCCTTCTGGAGAACTGGCAGGTCACGGTTAAAAAGGCCTGATCTTTCCAGACACCCCTTTTTTTATCGTGCCAGCCTGCCGCAGACAATTGTTGTATCTTTTTCACCGGCAGAGGTGCTTGCTCCCCCTTCCCAGTACAGTCCTGCAGGATTCCCTTCCCCGTCCACCATGAACCCGAGGATGCCGGAGCCAAGGCCGGTTTTGAACGCTGAGCCGGACCTTGAATCATGACTATGAACCGTGCCGGTTGAATCGAAGATCCGGACCAGCACTTCGCCCCCCCGCTTCGGGTTGACCTCTGGCTCCCCGGCAATGATCCACATGTGGCCGGAATCCAGTGTTGTCGGTTTCAGCCAGAGACAGACATCGCCCGGCTGGAGGTCAATGGGACGTGCCACCCGGGTGCCATACCGGGCGACCGGGCTTTTGGTGTCGAGCCTGCTGAACGCGGCAGCATAGGATTCAATGGATGGATTGGCCCCCTTTCCAATCTCCTGGTATGCCTGTGGTGTTGCATTCATCAGCACATGGTCGACAAACCCGAGACAGTCGAACTTGTATACCCCCGCTGCATCGTCATCGGTATAGGGGGGGTGAACATATTCGGTGGATTTGATGTTCCTGAACATCCGGTACGCCTCCAGCCAGACCGGGCTTGTTGACCGGACCGAAGCGAGCTGTTGTGCAATGCTCTCCTTTTGAGCAGTGGATACGGGCGCAGCAGTTCCTGCCGGTTCTGCAGGGAGGGTGGTGTCCTTTACAACCGTCTCGTGGACGGGTGTTGCTGTGCCCCCGGAAGAGGCGGGGGATGTACAGCCCCCGGCAAGGGAAAGGAGGATGACCAGGATAACGAGAATACCTGCGGGAGTCCGGGAATGCATATTCCGTTATGCTATGCTCTGCCCTTTATGGGTTGTGAAAAAAAGCAGGGAACGGGAAGTATCAGTTCCCTTCTGCGGGCTTCTCTTCTGCTTCTTCCTCCTCTTCGCCGGCCTTTAGGGTCTTCATGGAGGGGAAGAGGATGACTTCCTTGATGGAATTGTTATTGGTGAGCAGCATCACGAGCCGGTCGATACCGATACCGACACCGCCGGTCGGGGGCATGCCGTAGCCGATGGCGTTGATGAAGTCGTAATCGATCATCTGGGCTTCGACATCTCCCAGCTGGCGCAGTTTGTCCTGCTCCTCGAAGCGCTCCTTCTGGTCGATCGGGTCGTTGAGTTCCGAGAACCCGTTGCCCACTTCCATGCCGGCGATGAAGAGCTCGAACCGCTCGGTGAATCCTTCCTTCTCGCGGTGGCGCTTTGCAAGGGGCGAGTTCTCGACCGGGTAGTCGTAGATGAAGGTCGGCTGGATGAGTTTCTCCTCAACAAGGCCCTCAAAGAACGCGATGAGGTACTCCCGCTGCGACCGGGGCTTGTCGGGGTCCTCGATCCGGTGCTGGTGCGCAAGGGCCCGGAGCTCTTCTACCGAGTGGGCAAAGATGTCGATCCCGCCCATCTCTTTCACGGCGTCTGCCATCGAGAGTTTCTTCCACGGTTTGGTGAAGTTGAGCGTGGTCTCGCCAAACGGAAGTTCGTACTTCCCGTGCATCTTCTCGATGATGGAACAGACGATGTTCTCGGTCAGCTCCATCATGTCCTTAAAGTCGCGGTAGACCCAGTAGATCTCGACCATCGTGAACTCGGGGTTGTGGTCAGCGTCCACACCCTCGTTGCGGAAGTTGCGTGAGATCTCAAAGACCTGCTCAAAACCCCCGACGATAAGCCGTTTCAGGTAGAGTTCGGGGGCAATGCGCAGGAAGAGTTTCTGGTCAAGGAAGTTGTGGTAGGTCGTGAACGGACGGGCATTCGCACCGCCATACACCGGCTGGAGAATCGGCGTCTCGAATTCCAGGAACCCATTGTCGTCCAGGTACCTGCGCAGGAGCGAGACGATCCTGCTCCGGTTGCGGAAGGTCTGCCGGTTCTCGTCATTGACAATGAGATCAACATACCGCTGGCGGTACCGCTTCTCGACATCCTTGAGCCCGTGGAACTTTTCAGGCAGCGAACAGACCGCTTTTGTCAGGAGGGCAAACGAGTCAACCCAGATGGTGATCTCGCCGAGTTTTGTCCGGAACACATGGCCGGTGACCCCGAGAATGTCGCCCCGCTCGACATACTGGTTGAAGAGGTTGAACTGCTCATCACCCAGGTCGTTCTTGCGGATATAGAGCTGGATCTTGCCGGATTCGTCACCGATATCGGCAAAGATGGTCTTGCCGTGGTTCCGGACAATGAAGATCCTGCCTGCAACAGTCACGCTCTCGGCGCTCTTGTCATGCGTGATATCGGCGTACGTTGTCTTGACCTCAAGAACGGTGTTCTTGCGGTCAAACGTGGGGGGGAACATCGGGAGCCCTTTCTCGCGGAGGGCCTGGATCTTGTCGATCCGTGTCTGGTCAAAGAGGGTATTTTCGGTCGGGCTGGTCATGAATAACTACACCACGGGTTGGGACGGTTTGTATCGTAATTATGGGTTGCCGACCGTAATAATACCTTCAGCGCTCACGCCGGAAAAACAGCGAGGGAGAACGGGGGTTTATGGGGGATATCCGGGTTAGTTTCCGCGTTTTTTCAGGACACCTGACGCGTATCTGGCAAGGCCGTAGACCCCGTCCGTTGACGGGTGGACTTCGATGAAATCGGAAAAATCATGGACCGAGAAGTGCCGTTTCATGAGGATTGCCATGTACCCCGCGATCAGGCCGGCCCCGGGGGAGGCTGCACTCATTCCCGCAAGGGAGCCGTCCGGTGCCACCAGGATCTTCGCAAAACCGGTATCGGCATCCGGCACCCTCCAGAACGTACCCGGCCCGGCCGGCCCCGGGATGACGAGCGGCTTTGCATGATGGTTGTTATTGGTGCAGAACGCAAGGTCGTATCCCAGGGACAACGACTGCGGAATACCGTCATAATCCATCTTCCGCCGCATCCCAAGAATATTGTCTGCTGCCACGATCCCCTGCTGCCGGGCAACCGGCGTCAGGTACGGGGATCCCGCCACGTTCCCGCAGGCATAGACCCCGGGCACCGTTGTCATCTGGTAGTCGTCAACGATCACTTCACCATTGGGCCGTTTGGCAACCCCCTCGATCATCTCCGAGTTGGGAATCAGGCCCGTGGCGAGGAGGACGGCATCGCATCCGATTCTTTCAGTGGTATCAGCAGTTTTTACTGCAAGGCTGCAGCCGCCGTCGGCGGTCTCAGCCGAGAGGACGGTGCACCCCTCCCGGATCACGATCCCTGCCAGTTCACGGAATGCCCGTTTCCGGAGGTGTTCATCCAGGTTCTTCAGGACCGGGCTCCGGGAGAGGAGGGTAACCTGGCTCCCGAACCGGGAGAAGATATAGGCAAACTCTGCGGCAATGATTCCGCCTCCGATGATGACCAGTCTTTTCGGGAGGCTGTCCATGGTCCGGAGCGTATGCGGAGTATAGATGCCCGGTGCCGCAATTCCCGGGATTGCCGGGATGTTCGGGCGGGAACCGGTGGCGAGGATAACCGCATCAGCGTTCATCCGGTCATCCCCGACAACCACCTTTTCGCCATCAAACCGCCCCTGCCGGCCGTAGATAATCTCGACCCCGGCGTCCCGGGTCTCTTTGTCAAGGATCGTGGCGATCGTGGCCTGGACGTTCTGCATCTCGCGGAGGAGAGCGGGAAAACCGACCGCGGGATTTGCATCCATGATGCCCAGCTTGTTGAACACCCGTATTGTATCGACCGCCCGTGCCACATCATTGAGGGCGCAGACCGGCATACAGCCATAATGGAGGCACTGCCCGCCGATACCGCCCTGCTCGATAAGCGTGACCTCACGCCCGGCTTCGGCAAGCCGTATCGATGCCAGCCTCCCGGCGGGTCCGCCCCCGAGAATGACGATCATGGAAATGATCCCCCGTACGATACCGGTTGGGTGCGGATTGTCAGATTATTGGGGGCCGTAAAAAAAAGGGCAGGCCGGGTGCTGGTTCCTGTCCCCGGTACCTGCGGATGAACGGACATATTCCGGATTAGAACACTTCGACGCCTTCATCCATCGGTTCGGAGAGCAGCTCCCCGGTAAAGGCATTGACTTCGACAATCTTCTTGCCCCGGATCTGCCAGACCGGAATATAGACCTGTTTTGTGTCGACCGTGATATTCTTGCGGTCGGGTTTGAGGACTTTCTCCTCATAGAAGATGGCGTCGCCTTTCTCCTGCTTGATCCTCACTTTCTGGGTCAGGCGGTCGATAAGCTCGCTGACGATCCGTTCGGTAGCTTCATCTTTCCTGATGTGCGGGTCGCAAACTTCTGCGCCACCGGGGATCTCCTTGTCCTCGACCTGTTTTCCGTCAAGTTCGATCTTGATGCCGTTGATGGCATTGATTGCACCCCAGCCCTCGGAATCGAAGGGGATCCGGCGGTCCTTGTAGACCTGCTCCCCGGAACTCTGGTAATGGAAGAGGAAATACGGCATGAACCGCAGCCTGGCAGTTCCCTGCACGCCACCGGTCCGGATTGCTGCCTGTTCGGAGATCTTCACGGGGAAATGGGGCAGGGAGATGCCGGCGGTCTCCTCCTCCCGCGATTCCGCCACTGCTGCAACAGCAGCCTTCTTTGGCTTTGA
The DNA here is from genome assembly GCA_012798365.1 of Methanomicrobiales archaeon. Lineage (GTDB taxonomy): Archaea > Halobacteriota > Methanomicrobia > Methanomicrobiales > Methanospirillaceae > Methanoregula. Next base: position 8,651 of record JAAZNH010000233.1, read on the forward strand.
CGGGGTCAGGTCCAGGGCAAGTTCGCGGCTCACGATATCGGCAAGGACAGCTTCTCCGGTATACCGGACAAACTCATCGACACCCCACTGGATGCAGTTCTCCGTGGTAACTTCCTTGTCAAGCGTGAAGAGCAGCTTCTTGCAGTTCATCTCGTGGTCATCGATCATGAGACTGTAATTGGTCTTATCGAACTGGCTGATCAGGGCGCGGTCATTCGAGCAGAGCACAAGAAGGCAGACGCCTTCCCGTACCGCTGAAAGGTCGAGGGGTTCGTCAACCTCTTCAACCTCGAACCGGGCCGCTTCAAGAATGAGTCTCATCGCATTCCTGGCTTTTTCCCGCATATCTTGTTCCATCATAAATACATTGCCTTGGTCTTATAGAACAATTTTTCTATTGCGCTGTAAGAAGAATAGTTGTAATGCAACAAGCCCTCAAGTTCGTAAACCACAATATTGAGGATTATGCCCTGAAGATAACATTCGATCCCTCGGCCTGCCGGGGGGATGTTGTCATCAACCTGTCGCTTGTGAAAAACGAGGACTTCGAGTATGCTGTCGCCATCCTGAAAGATGCATTCAGGAGCGGGGTGAGTGTCAGCGGGCTGGTGCGGTTTTTTCAGTCCGGAGAGAAGGTCGGGGATTATACCATCCCGGAGGGGTGCACGGGCATCTGCACCCTCTGCAGCATCACGTTTGACGGACTTCTGATCCGCCGGGGCATCCCGGTCAGTCCCATTGGGGGCGGGATTGTCCAGATTGAGAACCGGGTCCCGCTCCGGTTTATCCACATGATCCTGTATGAGCACACGACCATCGATCCTCTCCAGGTGCTCATCTCCCAGACACTCACTTCAGTAAAGGGCGTCATCCGGCAGGGAACCGGCAACATCCTTGCCAATATCCGGGAGATCCACATGGAGGCTGAACCTCTCGTTGGCGAGGTCCTGGACGAGCTTGCGGACAGCAGTTACACCGGGATCCTTGATGTCGGGATCCCCAATCTTCCGGTCCTTGGTGTTCCGGTGAACTCCCAGTATGTGGGGATCGCAGTTGTGGGGGGCACGAACCCGATGGCAGCCCTCAGGGAATCCGGCCGGTGGGTCCAGACACAGGCCATGAAAGGGCTGATGGATGTCAAGGATATGGACGAGATCCGGAGTTTCTGATCCGTCCGTTTCATTTTTCCCTCACTCTCTTTTTGCCCATTCGATGATAAGGCTGTAGTAACGGGTGAAGAACCGGACAAACCCGTCCGACTCCGAGTAGAGGGCAACCGCGTCCTCTTCTTCAGAACCGACAATGACCATAGCCTGCCGGTTATCGATGATGCAGATCCCCCCGGCCATCATCTCCTTGACCCGTTCAAGATCCCCGGGGAGGCAGGGGCGGGCCTTCACGTACAGGTGCATATTCGGGGGCACGAACCCGTCCCACTGGGGAGTGACAAGCTCAACCGTGACCCGGTCAGCACTTTTTGCCAGGTCCGCCCTGAGTTCCTCCGAGAAGATCTTTGACTGGGCAATGATCCGGATATCCGTCTTTGCACTGGCAAACAGTTCTGCGAGTTTCTTTCTGATGTTGTTCGTCCCGTAAATATTCCAGATCAGCTCTCCCCCGCCTTCCTGTTCAAGGGCGATCCTCTGCTGGTGCATGGAGTTGAGGCTCTCGAGGGCGAGCCGTGCATCCGTTTCAATACGGGCGGTGAGTTTTTTGATCGCGTCTTCAGGAGGGATCGCGGCAAACCGTTTCGGGGCGGACTGGGATACCGTGACCAGGTCTTTTACCAGGAGCTGGTCAAGAACCGGGTACACGGATGCGCGCGGGACCCCTGAAGACTCATGGATCTCGCTTGCCGTTGCACTCGTCACCCGCATGAGGGCAATATACACAAGCGCCTCGTATTTTGTCAGGCCAAGGGATTTAAGCCACCCGGTGAGCCGGGTTACATTCTCCGGAGGCAGGTTCATCAATACATCCCTTTATATCCTGCAATATTAAATGTTGTTATAACAACAACAACACGTGATCGCTGATGAACTTTCGTGCAATTCTCTCAGTAGTCCTGGTATTTCTGCTGGCCTGTACCTTCCCGGTCATGGGTGTGACAACCTACCTCAGCCCGGGCCCGTCCCTGTCTGCAGCAGTATCCGGAACCAATGAGTTCACCCCCGGGCAGGATGCGGTCATTACCGTTGTTATCTTGAACAGCGGGACCAATGACATGAAACAGGTCATGACCGGTACCATCGACCGCGATGACCTGCCAACGACTGCAAAGATGGTCACGGTCAGTCTTGCAGCCGGGTCCGCACCGGTGAAAGTCAAATCGGATCCCCAGAATATCGGGGATATCACATCGCATGCCTCCCAGACCGTTGCCATCAACGCGAAGATAACAAACGATGCAACAGAGGGGGAGTATACGCTGCCGCTCAACCTCACCTACACGCACCTTGCTGATGCATCCGAGGTGGCAGCAGATGTCCTCCAGAGCAAGTACCGCACATCATCTGTTATCGTTCCCCTTACGATCAGGATTAAACCGCAGGTGAAAATCGAGGTGCTGGAAGCCACCGCGGATAAGCTCAGCGTTGGCACCGGGGGATACATCACCCTGAAGATCAGGAACCTTGGTTTTGAGGACGGAAAGAAAGCGACCGTGAAGCTCCTCCGGAGCGGAACGAGCCCGGTTATCCCGACCGATGCCAATGTATTCATCGGGGATTTCCCGAGCGGGGGCGTGGTGACCTGCCGGTACAAGGTTGCCATCTCCAATGAAGCCGGAAAGCAGTCGTACCCGGTGAATGTTGTGGTGACTTACGAGAACCGTGACGGCGACGTGGTAACTTCCTCCCAGGAGACCATCGGCGTTCCGGTGCTGGACAAGGTAACATTCACTGCAGTCCCGGAATCTGCTGCGCTTGCATCGGGGACTGAACAGGTAGTGAAGGTCCGGTACACGAATACCGGTGAGGTCACCGCATACTCTGCCCAGGCCCGTCTCTCAACTGTCGAACCCTTCAGCAGCGCCGACAATAACGCGTATCTTGGAGACATCAGGCCGGGCGAGTCTGCGGTTGCCCTCTACACAATACGCGTTGCAGACCCTGCAGAAGCAAAGCCCTACTCCCTTGACACCGAGGTCCGGTACCGCGATGCCCTGCAGAACAGCCAGGTATCCGATACGATCAAGGTTACCCTGCAGGTGACCCCTGCAGCATCCGGGGGCCTTGCCGGACTCTTACCGTTTATCGTCCTGATCGCGGCGGTCCTTGGCGCCGGGTATTATTTACTTTCAAGACGCAGAAATATGTGATGCAGGGATGGGAAGGGGAACTTCCTCCACCGTCAGTCCGGACACTGGCAGATATGAAAAGCGTGCTCCAGGATCCCACGTGCGTGGCGGGGGAGGAGCCCCTCTATTTTATGTACCGCGACGTGGCCCGGTCAGGTGCCGACCGGCAATGGCTGCGGGAGAGAAACCTGCGGTATGACCTGACCGTTATTCCCCCCCGCGATCTCTGCGGGGAATGGGTCAAGACCAAGGGGCACTACCACCCGGAGAATGCCGCGGGGGTCGGGTATCCCGAGGTGTACGAGGTCCTTGCCGGCCGGGCCCACTACCTGCTCCAGGCGCGGGTGCTGGATGACATTATCCTGATCGCTGCAGAGGCCGGTGATCTCGTGGTCATGCCCCCGGGCTATGGTCACATCACCATCAACCCGACACCTGACCAGACCCTTGTCATGGCAAACATCGTGTCCTGTGCATTCGAAAGCGAGTACCGGGAATACGAGAGCCTGCACGGGGCCGCCTATTACGAGCAGGTGAACGGGGACCTGGTCAAAAACCCGCACTATCCCCGGGTTCCCCCGGTACGGCGCATCCGCCAGGGATCGCAGGCGGGAGCCGGCCGTATCCTGGACGGCCCGTTATACTCGCTCATCGGGAACGAAAAAGCCCTGGGGTTCCTGAACCGGCCGGAAGAAGCAGCGGCCTTTTTCACAGCACTCCGATAAGGTTAGGAGCCCCCAGCCGCTTGTGCTCACTCCGTTTCACCAGAGCAAGGACTTTTTCCTCAACCGGCGTTTTTGCTTTCCACTCCTGGAGTTCCAGTGCCCGGAGAGAGGCATCGATCTCGGCATAGGTGATGCCAATCTCCTTCTCGTCGCTCTGTCCTTCCCAGAGCCCGGCGGACGGGCCCTTGTCGATGATCGCCTGCGGGATGCCCATCTCGCATGCGACAATGTAGATATCACTTTTGTAGAGGTGCAGGAGCGGCTGGACGTCGGCAGCATTGTCCCCGTACTTCGTGCAGTACCCGATCATGTACTCGCTCCGGTTCGATGTGCCGCAGACAAGCCGGTTATCCCGGTTGGCATGGTAATAGAGGACCACCATCCGGGACCGTGCCATGAGGTTGCCAAGCAGGTACGGGGTCTCGACGAACCCGGGCATCGACCGGAACCCGGCAAGGACCGGGTCGAGAGGGATGACCTCGTGCTTCATCCCGAGGACCCGGCACAGTTCCCGGCAGTGTTCAACGTCCACCGGGTTGCTCACAGCGGTGGGCAGGCTGATGCCAAGGACATTCTGCGGGCCCACTGCACGGCAGCAGAATGCGGCAGCAACCGCTGAATCAATGCCGCCGCTGAGGCCGATGACAAATCCTTTTGACCGGGTCTCCCAGTAGGCATACCGGAGCATCTGTTCGACCCTGCCCATCCTGCACCCGAGTTCGCCGTCCATGGTATGTTCCCATAAGTGTAGATGCACGGACATTTTCAACTGTTCGGTAGACCCGGAACCTGGCCCGGGGTTATTGATCCGGGCCCGGCCCTTCCCGCCCGGTATGGCAGGTCGTTTTGATCATCCCTGCAAGGTTCAGGAGGGCATAGGGTGCCGCAGGATGACGATTTCCATAATCGGCAAGCAGCGCCAGCACATCCGCAAAAAGGGGGTCAGACGTGAATGAAGCGGCCGGTCTCCCTCCGGGGATTCCCCGGATCCGGGCATAGAGGGCAATCTCATCCTGGGGGATATGGGCAAAGGGGGTGATAACCGGGAGGATATCCTGCTCCTCCCAGATCCGGTCAGCCCTGCCATTGAGGATATCGGTTAGTACTAATGCGGCCTGTTCACCAAGAGCCGTTGCACAGGCCAGGCGGGTGAAACCGGTATCGCGTGCCGCAATGCGGGCATCAGCCGCGGTCCCGGAACAGTGGAAGGCAGAGACCTCAAGATCCTTTCGTTGGTGTGTCAGGGCGAGAAAAAGCCACAAGAGCGCGGCTGACCCGGCTGATCCGTCCTGGAGGACCGCGATCCGGTCCCCGGGCCGCATCCACTGGTTCTGCCGGATGACCCGTTTTGCCCGTGCTTCAAAATCCAGGACAAAGTGGGCGGAACAGAGGTGCTGGCCGGAGTATCGCTGGAAGATGACTGCCTCGTTTCTGCACTTGCTGCACTGCATCGGCTATCCTGATCAATTCTGGATGATAATGGATGTTAAGCATATGCAGACCGCCGGGTTGTGGTACGGTGGATATGATTTTATCGTCCCCGGCATAACCTCTGTACCAAGCATGCCTGTTTCTGCCGAGCATATCCGCACTCTCAATAAATACGAAAAAGCGATTCTCCTTGCCCTGGAGCGGGGGATGAAGAAGTACGCCTGGGTGCCGCTTGAGCAGCTCAAAACCTTAACAAAACTCTCCGAATCCGAGATCAATTACCGGCTCTCCCGCCTTATCGCGTGGGGCATGGTCCGCTTCAACCCGGTCCCATACGACGGGTACTCCCTGGTTTTCGGGGGGTACGACACTCTCGCTCTTGCAACCCTGACGCATAAGGGCACCATCTCGGCAATTGGATCCCAGATCGGGGAGGGCAAGGAATCGGTTGTCCATGAGGCACTGGGTCTTGGCCCCGTGGCCATCAAGTTCCACCGGGTCGGGGGACGGTCGTTCTCCTCCGCCCGGCTCAACCGCGATTACATGCCCGAGGAGGGGCACTGCCCATGGCTGATGGCCTCGCGGAAATCCGCTGAACGGGAGTTCGAGGCGCTCATGACGCTCCATCCCATGGTGAGCGTTCCCCTGCCGATAGCGCAGAACCGGCATGCCGTCGTGATGGCGCTCATAAACGGCCCGAACCTGAACCGGTGCCGGCTTGAAGCCCCGCAGGAGATCCTCGAGGAGATCCTGGAAAATGTCCATAACGCGTACAAGGCGGGGGTCATCCACGCGGATCTATCCGAATACAATATCCTCATTGAAGACGGCCGTGTGGTCCTCATCGACTGGCCGCAATGGATTCCTACCACGCATGTGAATGCCGGGTCCATCGTGGGCCGGGATATCGACAATATCCTTGCATTCTTCCAGCGCAAATACCAGCTGGAGTACAACCGTGAGGAAGCGGTGCAATGGGTGATCGGCTGAAGGTCTTTGGCATCGATATCATCAAAGGCTCCGTCCGCTCGCGGTCCCGGCGGCCGATGTATGCACTTGTCCGCATGGAGGACCTGGCGATCCAGAGCGAGACGGAAGTATCCCTCTTCCGCCTCTTCCGCATGCTCCGCGATGAGCAGCCGGATATCCTTGCAGTTGACAGCCTGCAGGAGGTTGCCACCGACCAGCACGAACTCTTCATCTTCCTGCAGGGACTTCCCCCCAGGACCCGGCTTGTTCAGGTGACGGGCGGGGAGAAGAAAGAGACGCTGGGGAAGGTTGCCGCCCGGTTCAACATCAGTTTCAACCGATTCGACCCGTTCGCGGAGGCCCGGGCCTCAGCCCAGGTGGCGTCCCTTGGCGCCGGTGCGGAAGTCATTGCGTTTGAAAACGAGAGCGAGATCGTGGTGAGCCGGCACCGGTCACCGGGCAACGGGGGATGGAGCCAGAACCGGTACGTGCGCAAGATGCACGGAGCAGTCCAGTTCAAAAGCCGGGAGATCGAGATGGCTCTTGTCGCGGCGGGGCTCCGGTACGAGAAGAAGGAGACAAAAGCCTTCGGGGGATGCAGCCGCGTCGCATTCCGGGTCTTTACCAAGCGGGACCAGATCCCGGTATCCACCTACCGGGGCGCGGATGTCCAGGTGAAGATCACCGGAAAGCGCCTGGAGCGTATCCGCTTCCGCCCGCTCTCGGGCAAGCCGCGGTACCTGATTGTCGGTATCGATCCAGGGACCACGACGGCATTTTCCGCGCTTGACCTGGACGGGAACCTGCTCCATCTCCAGAGCTCCCGGCAGATGACCATGTCCAATGTTATCGAGGCGCTCTACAAGGTAGGTAAGCCCCTGATCATCGCATCAGACGTGGCTGACATGCCATTTACCGTTGAGAAGATCCGGCGATCGTTCTCGGCTATTGCCTATACCCCGAAACAGGATGTGAGCGTGGAGACCAAGGTGGAGCTGACCGGTCCTTTCGAGTACATGAACGACCATGAGCGCGATGCCCTCTCGGCAGCCCTCGACGCGTTCCGCCACTACCGGCATAAGTTCCAGAACCTCCAGAAACGGATCCCGCCCGGCCACGACCTTGATGAAGTGAGGGCGCGGGTGATACGGGGCCAGTCCCTTGAGCAGGTGATCGGCGACATGCGGCTGCCGGCCCGGCCGGCAGAACAACCGGAAGCTGTGCCCGCGGTTGTTGCTGACCCCCGGGTTGATGAGCGGGTGCGGGTGCTGGACGGGATGGTCAAGCGCCTCAGGACCTATGTTGCCGAGCTGCAGGAAGAGATCAAGAACCGGGATTACGAGATCCGCCGGCTCCAGTCCCGGATCCGGAAGATCGGGACTACCCGGGATGCAGAACTTGCAAAGGATGCGGAGGTACAGAAGCGGGATGCGATCATCGCAAGCCAGAAGAAGCAGCTCCGAAAAGAGGAGAGGCATAACAAGAATCTCGTGAAACGGATCGCACGCATCAAGAAGTTTGCCGAATTGTCCATGGATGGCGAGGTTGTCCCGCTCCGGGTCATGGAGTCGCTGACCCGGGAGGGCCTGCGCAAACTCACCACGGATACCGGTATTGATGAGGGCGACCTGGTGTTCATCGCAAAGATCGACGGCTGGGGCAGGAGTGTCATCCGGGATCTCATCGGCATGAAGGTGAGGGCCGTTGTGGTCGGTGACGCCATTCTTGCGGGAGGGGACCCGCAACTCCCCCCGGCATTCCGCGAGGCAGGCCTCCCGCTCCTCTCCATGGGGGAGACCGGTGCGCAGGTGCGGGGAAAACAGGGCCTCTGTGCCAAGGAAAAACTGGACCATGCCCTTGCCCGCTGGCAGGAAGGGCAGGTGCAGCGTGAGCGGGAGAAGAAGACGGAGATGATCGAGCACATATTCAAGGAGTATAAGAGCGAACGGGGTAAGGTGGTGAAGAAAGGTGGATGACCGGGAGCTCCTGAAGGTTGTGATGAAGGTTGTGGGAAAGGAGAAGTGCAGTGATGACTGTGCGGAGATCCCGTTCGGGGATCAGGTGATGGTGGTCACCACGGACATGCTCCACCGCACCACGGATTTTGTCCCGGGGATGACCGACTGGCAGGCCGGCTGGATGAGTGCTGCGGTCACGCTCTCCGATATCGCAAGCATGGGAGCAAGGCCAACGGCCGTGCTCGCCGCGGTCGGGCTTGATGACTGGAAGAGCCTTGAGCCGGTGATGCAGGGGATCAGGGACTGCTGCACGAAATACGGGGCGGAAGTTATCGGCGGGGATATTGACCGGCACAATGAACTCACGGTCGTCACCACCGGGATCGGCGTAGTAAGCCGGCGGGACATCTGCCGCCGGACCGGAGCCTGGGTGGGCGATCTCATCTGCATCACCGGCACTCCCGGGCAGGCACAGGCATGGCTGGACGGCTATCACCAGTTCGAGAAAGCCCTCTTTGAACCCCAGCCCCGCGTGGCCGAAGGGCAGATCCTCGGAAAAGTCGGTATCAGCGCGATGATGGATGACAGCGACGGGATCGCGCTCTCGCTCTATGACCTTATGAGCGTGAATGGCTGCGGCTTTGCCATCGATTCCGCAAAACTCCCCCTGCCTGCCGGGATCCCCGCGGAGCAGGCCCTCGAGCTGGCCCTGTATGGCGGCGGGGATTATGAGCTGATCTTTACCATTGCCCCGGAACGGTTCCCGGTTGAAGGGGTGCCGGCCACGGTCATCGGCACGGTGACGGAGAAGCGGGCGGTGACCGTTGACGGAGAGCCCCTTGAGAAGCGGGGCTACCAGCACCGGTGGGAATAATCCCCGCACCTCCCTTAAATACCAGGGAAAAGAGACATTTTACCAGGATTGGGGATATCATGGAGCCGCTTGAGATAAGGATTGCCCGGCTGACACCGGAACAGCAGCAGGAGGTCGGGGACTTTGTGGATTTTCTTCTCCTGAAAAACAATCTCCGGAATGGTCCGGCTCATTCGGTGGCATCCACGGCGCTGATGAGTGCTCCTCCGGTAATGACAATGGAGCCGGTACCTCCCCTCCCCGCCGCACCGGTGCCGGCGGACCGGAAAAGCCCGGTCATTATCCCGCCCGCGCCGGTTATTCATGCCGAAGAGACAGCGTCTCCGGTCTCGGAGATCGTAACCGGGGGAGATGACGGCATCACCCGGGATTACATGGATTACGGGCAGTTCGACACTGCGCCGTCACCGGCAACCGAGGCGGTCAGGAAGGTCAGACAGAAGATCCTGGTAAAACAAAAAGAGGAGACTACCGGCCACCTCCTCGAATGGGTAGACTGATTTTTTTTTGCTTCCCGTTCACCGGTACTGCCGGTACGGGAGCAGTTTGTCGATGATGACCCTGCGTTCCCCGGAATGCAGGGTTATTACCACCTGGAGACGATCGGTGCCCCGGGACCCCTGGAGCTGCACGGAGGATAGCCGCTCTTTGAGATTCAGCTTTCCGGTGGTTTCGCTCCCGTCAGAGCGGGTCAGGATGACACGGTTATCCCGGACCAGGCCGATCCCCGGACCCCCGTTGAACTGGACGGTGACGACTGCTTTGGTATTGTCCTTGGTAACATCGATATACAACTCGGTATCTTTTGCAAGCGTCTGGGTGGGCCGGGTGGTCAGGACAACCGTGTCAACCCGGGCTTCTGTGCTCTGGTAATAATCAGCATCTGATATGGCTGCTTGGGAAGAGAGGGTGGTGTTCTTGTCGGCCACTGCCACGGGCGGGGGTGACGGGGTAAAAAACCCGGCCTGGAATGCAAGAACTGCAATGATGAGGGCAACTGCCACGATACCAGCGGCAAGGAGGACAGGGGAAAGACGGAACGTGGCTTTTTGGGCTGGCGGGGGTAAAGCCGGGCCGGTTTCCTCACTCCCGTCCGGCTGGTCCGGGGCCGGAGGTGCACTACGCGACGGGATTTCCGGTGGCTCCTCATCCACGGGCAGGAGGTTTTCCGGAGGGGGCGGGGGGACTTCTTCCGGCCCGATTATCCTGCGGATTGTTGTGATGAGGGTATCGATATGCTGCTCAAGCGGGGGTGTGACAGCATCAAGCCAGTGCGGGACGCTGATGAGGTACTCCATAGACTTTGTCGGGGCAACATCCTCGATCCGGAACGGGATAATGATCCGCCCCTTGTTCACGCCGTTGGTGAGCTCCCGGATCACGTGGGGCGACCGGTTGGCATGCGATGAGAAGATAACAACAATGACCCGGCCCTCGTCGATACCTTCAATGATAGCCGCCGGAAAATCCGTACCCGGCGGGACGTCGCGGGGGGCGATCCAGCACCGGATATGCTTTGACTCAAGCTTCGCACAGACGGCATCCGCCACCAGTTTGTCTTCCTGCGCATAGCTGATGAAAACATCATGGTGGGTTGTGTTTCGTTCGGGTATGGAGTCTGGCATTGCTGTTCAGGGTCCCGGCGGCAATCCGTCTCAGGATACGGATTCCGCCCCCGGACATGATTAGGTTATCCTTTCTTCAGGCGGATAATCCGGAGATGGACCTTGGCAAGGATCTCGGGTAATGTGCGGATTGCGTTGCGGTCCTTCTCGCGCTGGGTCTGCGGGAGCTTCTCCCACGGGATAAGGCAGTCATGGGCCCGCTCCTGGTCGTTTCTGACAGGACTGTACTTCCATCCTTTTTTCGTGCGCTCGTCCATCCACCGCTCGTGCTCTGCCTGGGCAAGCAGCTCAATCTCCTCAGGGGTGAAGACGAACGGGGGCTCCTTTGTGGTGATGGCAAGCCCTATTGCGCACCCGATCAGGTTCAGTTTCTTCCAGATATCATCTGCCTGGCGGAGGTTGGAGTCCTTGAGGCGGTGGGGGAGCTCGTTCCAGG
>JAAZNH010000234.1 GCA_012798365.1 Methanomicrobiales archaeon
GAAAGCCAAGACCGGCATCCTTGTGGATGATGTCCTTGCCGTCTCGACTTTCGAGCGCACGGATATTGATGAGACCTCGGCATCGGGTGGCGAGGAAGATGCTGCCATCAACGGCATCATCAAGAAGAAGATCAAGGAGAAGGAGCAGGAGCGCCACGAGCTGATCATCTGGATCGACATCCGGCACCTGCTCCGGGATATCGGGGAGGTATCATGAAGGCAAGCACTGTTCCGGGAACTGCCCGGCTGATGGGAGGAATGTGATATGGCAGGAAACACGGATATCCGGGAAATCATCTACCACTGCCCGTGCCGCCGGTTCGTGGAGGGCTCGCTCACGACAACGAGCACCTGCCATGAATGCGGCCGGCAGCATGCACCATCCCAGTACAAGGGAGAAGACTGAACCGGGGCAATACGAGCCTTCGGCCTGCCACGGTTTTGCGGGAATGGCCGGGACTCCCCGGCCGGCAGGCCCCGTGAGAATGCAGGACCATGATTGTGAAAAACCGGTGAACCAGTTCATGAATCCAGGAGCGCTGACGGAATATGCCGCGATGGGAGAGAGCAGCAGGGATACCCGCGTCATCTCCGCACTCCTGGTCTTTACTGACCCCCTGTACCTTGACCGGTTGTGCCGGAATTTGGAACGTGACGGGGATATTTTTGCCGAGATCAGCCTCTCCGGTGAATCGGCCCTGGAACTGATGCGATACATCCAGTTCGAAGTGGTGGTTGCTGAATATTCTTCCACCGATCCCGACCCGCTCCTGCTGGTAAAATCGATGCGGAACCGATCCCTTTGCACGCCCCTGATCTATTCGGTCCGCACGGAGGTGGAAGCAGAAGCCGCACATGCAGACCCGTATGGTCCGGTCTCGTTTGTGCTCCGGAACCCGGGGATCACCCCACAGGATCCTGACCCGCTGGCACGGATGATACGGATGTGCCGGCAAGGGCAGGAAACACCGGATCCGTGACCGGGATAACGGTTCCCTGATACTCATTTTTCCAGAATTGCCAACACTATTCCGCTACAACAATTCTCTTCTGCTATTGCTAACACAATTCAATTTCGTGATTTCGCTGCAAGCCTGAAGTGGAATGTATCTGGTACTAACCGATATTCGGTTTTGTTTTCCAAAATTCTTTTTTTATCTGTTAAAAAATCTTAAGAGAGATGATGGGGGCTGATGCCCCCAAACCCCCGAAACGAGCACGACCGCCGCCCCGAAGGGCGCCCCGCGGCGGCTTCAATAAACGGATCACATCCCAATACTCGGTTTTTCAGGGAATCTCACTAACACGGGCAAATGAACCGCAGAAGTTCCCTGCCATGTCCTGCAATGGTGTTGCTGTTACCTGGAGCCTGCGCACGGAACCATCCCGGTGCCGGAAATTACGGGTGTAGGTCTGGGTTTTTCCCTCCCGCCGGTCCTGCATCTTCTTGTCATTGTCGGCATGTTCGCCCGGGTCCATGAACTCATTGATCAGCCTGCCCTTCATTTCCTCCGGTGTGTATCCCAGCAGGGAGGCCATCTTCCGGTTCACATACGTTGTGATGAACCGGGCATCCATGGACCAGAGCCCTTCGTTTGCCGTCTCGGCGATACTGCGGTACAGGGCCTCGCGTTCGGCGAGTTCTTTCCTGCTGAGATCCAGTTCTTCCAGCTGCTTTTTGAGCTGTTGTTCCCGGTCGGCGATCTCGTGCCAGGCTGCAACCAGTTCTTTGTTTTTCTGCTCAAGGTCGCTTTCGTACCGTTTCCGTTCGGTGATGTCCCGGAAGTACCAGACCCGGCCGTAAAACTTTCCGGTCAGCCCGAACATGGGCGAGGACTGCCGCTCCACGGTCCGGCCGTCGCAAAGCTGGATCTCCTCGTAACTCTTCTCGTGGGGATGATCATACAGGTACCTGACACGGTAAAGGAACTGCTCCGGCTCACGAGTTTTTCCCACCACGTGGAGCAGCACGGGTTCGTCAATCCGCGAGGCCAGCAGATCCTCCGGGATCTGCCAGAGTTCGACAAATTTCTTATTGTAATGGATAATCTTTCCGGTATCGTCGACAATGAGAAAGGCGTCCGGTGCCGTCTCCTCTTCGGTCGAGAGGACAAGGTTCTTGAAGAGGATCTCCTCTTCAAACTGTTTGCGTTCGGTGATGTCCCGGATGGATTCAATGGCACCCGCAACCCTGCCGCTGGTATCAAAGATGGGGGATGCGGTAAACCAGATGAAGACGTCATTGCCCTGGTTTTTCCTGGGGATGAACCGTTCGGAATAGAGTTTTTTGCCGGACCGCAGGACGAACGGGTACAGCGCTTCGGTTGCGGGATCATTGTTCAGGACAAGATCGATGAGAATAGGCCGGCGCTCATGATAGATGGCAACTGCATATTCATGGTTGCCTTTTCCTAAGATTTCTGTTGCCAGCACGCCGGTGAAATCCTCCATTGCCCGGTTCCAGGCAATGACAATGCCCTGGGTATCAATAGCAAAAGTCGGATCGGGAAGGAAGTTGAGGATATCGGCTTCCCGCCGCTCAAGGTTCCGGACGCTCGCTTCCGCCCGCCGCTGCCGGACAACGAGCCCGACCTTGTGCGCCAGTTCCAAAAAGAGCGATTCCGGTTCCCCGCCTTTCTGGAGATAGAAGTCGGCACCCTCGTTGAGGGCCTGGATGACGATCTCTTCCCGGCCTTTGCCGGTGAAAAGGATGAAGGGGATATCGTTTCCGGATGCCCGCACGGCCTTGAGAAAACCGATGCCGTCCATCCTGGGCATCTGGTAATCAGAGATGATTGCGTCATACCGGGTGTCCTGCATTCTTGCCAGGGCGGTAAGTGCCGAGGGTTCTGTGTCTACCAAAAAAGCGCCTTTTCCCTCAAGGAATATCCTGCCGATATCAAGGAGGGCCTGTTCGTCGTCAACATAGAGGATTTTTATCGTGTCGGGCATAATTGCAGGTCAGCAGGGCCGGGGGTTTTGGTTTTTTTTCCGGGCGATCTTTTACAGGTCTTCCAGGTTCCGTGTGGTGTTCCGGAACCGGCGGGGGGGACCTCCGCCGGAATCGCACATCGCAGTATTCTGGTTGCCCTGCTATAAAATGCATGAGGTAGGGGTTTTTCCCCGGGCATTATTCCCGTCTTTCCGGCACCCGCCATGCCCCGTCCGGCACATGGATCTCGAACCGGGCCCCTTTGCCCGGCTCGCCACATTCCGTGATGCTCATGCCGGTAATCGAGAGGATCTCCCGGATAAGAAACATCCCAAGACCGGTATGCTGCCCGAACCCCTTGAGGAAGATCTTCTCCTTGTCCTCAAACGAGATCCCCCGGCCATTGTCTTCATACACGATGATGAGATCCTGTCCATCCGGTTGCACCGAGAGCCGGATGTCCGTCACATGGTCGCCATGCCGGAGGGAATTGTCGATCAGGTTGTAAAAGACCCGGCCGATCATGGGATCGGAGAAGACCTCCTCGCCATTGCAGGAGCAGGTGCCGTGCACTGTATTGCCGGCAAACGATTCCACGATAGAGGAAAACTCGGCCCGGATCGCGTGCCAGCCGGGCTTTTTGAGCCCGATCTCCTGGTAGTCGCGGGCAAACTCCAGCTGGAGCCGGATCACCTCGAGGCCTTTTTCCATGGCATGGAGGTGATCGGCAGCGTCCGGTTCCTGGTGCGTCATCGCGAGCAGTTCAAGATAGGCCGAGAGCGCGGTAACCTGGTTGAGGATGTCGTGCCGGGTGATGGAGGAGAGGAGGAGCAGTTTGTTGTTGGCCGCGGATATCGCCTCCTCGGCCCGCTTGCGCTCGGTGATGTCCTGGCTGGCGCCGTGGGCGGTCATCACCCGGCCATCCTGGCCCATCGTCACCCTGACACGCACGAGGATAAACCGGACCTCCCCGTCCCGCCGGATGATCCTGTGTTCGACCTCATCGCGGTACTCCGGGTCAGTAATCTCCGGCACACCCCGGAGTACCTGCTCTACCAGGGGGATGTCCTCCGAATGAACAAACTCCCGCACATATGTCTCGACCGGCATTTGGAAGCCGCCTTCCTGCTCCCGGGTGGTGCCATAGAGTTCGTAAAACCGGTCATCGAACGTAAAGAGGCCGGTCCGGATATCGCACTCCCAGTTCACGAGGTGTGCAATATCCATGGCCTCGCCCAGTTTCTCCCGGCTCTTTCGGATGGCGTCTTCAGCCTGCTGGCGCTCGGTGATATCGATCGCCACGCCCCGGAAGCCTATGAGCGACCCGTCCGGGCCCGTGAGCCGGGCCGGCCGCAGTTCAAGAAAGAGTCCTCTCCCGTCCCGGTGGCGTGCGGGAATGATAATCGGCTTGAAGTCCCAGCCCGGCTGCTGGTGATCGCGGGCAACCTTGTCAACCGCCGGCCGCGCCTCTTCCGGCATCAGGTCCGTGGTCTTTTTCCCGATGATCTCGTCGGGCGAGTAGCCAAGTACCCGTTCAATGGTCGGGCTGATGTACGTGAATGTCCCGTCAAGGCCGATCTCCCAGATGATGTCGGGCGATGTCTCGACAATGGAACGGTATTTCTCCTCGCTCTCCCGGAGCGCATTCTCTGCCTTCCGGCGTGCCGTAACATCGCTTGTCACCCCGCGGAAGCCCGCGACCGTGCCGGTTGCATCCTGGAGCCGGGCCGACCGGATCTCGACAATAATGTCCTGGCCGTTCTTGTGCCGGGCGGGGATCTCCAGGGTATTGATGGGCAGATCCGACTGGAAGTGCCGGGCCATCTCTCCCAGGGCAACCGCATGGATCTCCCGGGGCAGGAGGCTGGTGATGGATTTGCCGATAACCTCATCCGGAGTGTATCCCATGATATCGCGGATCCGGGGGCTGATGTACCGGAAATTGCCGGCAGGATCGATCTCCCAGATCATGTCCGGCGAGGTTTCAACAAGGGACCGGAACTTCTCCTCGCTCTCGAGCAGCGCCTCTTCTGCCTGTTTGCGCTTGGTGATATCGTGAGCGATTCCCTGGATAGCGATAACCTGCCCGTCATCATCAAGGACCGGTGAGATATTCTGGATATACCAGTGCCATGAGCCGTCCCGGTACCGGATCCGGTACTCGACCGGTGCGGTTTTTTGCTCTTTTCGGACTACCTGGTAAAAGGCCTGACGGACGGCCGGTAAATCATCGGGATGGACAAAGTCAGCAGCGGTCCGGCCAACTGCCTCATGGGTCTCATACCCGGTGAGTTCCTTCAGGTTTGGCGAGAAGTAGGTGAAGGTGCCGTGGGTATCGACCGAGAACACAATCTCGGTGATATTCTCCACAAATGACCGGAACCGCTCCTCGCTTTGCCGGAGCGCCTTTCCAGACCGTTCCCGCTCGATCTCGGCCGCAGCCTTCACCGCGATGATCTCCATCACTTCCTTAAGCATCGGCACGGGCTCAAGCGGGCGCCGGAAGAGGGTGCAGAGGATCCCGATCACCTCCCCCCGGGAATTCCACAGCGGGGTGCCGGCGTACCCGCGGATATTGAGATCCCGGAGGTCTTTTGCGTGGGGGAAGAGCTCGCGGGCATGATCCGGGAAGTAGCAGAACCCTTTCTCTTTCACGTTCTCGCAGGGGGTGTCGTTCAGCGTGTACGTAAGCCCGCTGACCTCGCTGCCGTCCAGGACCATGGAGATCACGTGTACGGTGGCGTGGTCCGGCTGGATC
>JAAZNH010000235.1 GCA_012798365.1 Methanomicrobiales archaeon
CCTGCGTCTTTCCGTTGTCGTCAACCCATGCAACGCGGAACTGGATGCCGCGTTCGGGTTCGACGAGCCGCTCAAGGAGGCCGCCTTCAAAGAGCTCAGGGGTTTTTGCGATGACCGGTTCGAAAGACTGGAGCACCTCGAAAACTGCCTGGTGGAATTCCTTCTGGTCCGGGTCCCTTTTGCAGACCTGCTCATACACCTGCTGTAAGTACTTGTTTTTCAGAGACGACATTTGCATACACGCTCTCTTCTTTTGTAACAGAGATCAATCGAATATGACATAAATTGGTTTGGATTACTCCCCCGCCACACCGTTTATTCAAAACCAGGGTAAGATTTTTTAAAAAACCGTGCTCCTGCCAGGATCGGATTTTCTTATTCCTGTTTTGAATGGTGGTACTATCTGATGGTGGTTCCTCACAAACCGATTACATTTATTATCTATTCGATAATAAGCCATTGCCATCCACCTTATTTTAAGCGTTTCGATTTGAAGTTGCGATGGCAATCAATTTCCATCACGAATTCTTAAAAATATATGGTAAAATTTGCAAAAAAAATAAAAAAACTGATTCACTGAGTATATGCGATCAGATCCTGACAAGATCATAGGAGCTGCTGCCCAGACCAATCTCTTCAGCATACCGGACCTGCCGGTACCCGTCAGTCTGTTCATGGACACCCTTGAACTTGTCGCCACCCGCATGGTGATGGGTTGTAAGCAGTGAATCGGAGTACCCCTGCTGCTGGTTCACAAGATCGAAACTTGCGGCATCGATCGCAACCGGATCCTTTGATGCAAGAATTCCAATGTCCGGTACAATCGGGGCGTCACTGAACGGAAAACAATCACAGTCCGGGGTAATCCGGATAAGGAAATTCATGTACCCGACTTTGTTCTTCTTCTCACAGACAGCCCCGTACGCATATTCAACCATCCGTTCCATGAACTGCGGGATCTCGGTCTCCCAGTCAATATCAATCGCATGCTCCGGGCAGACATGCATGCATTCAAAGCAGCCGATACAGAGTTCCTGGTCGATGTGGGACTTCTTCTTCACGATACGGATCGCTTTTTTCGGGCAGACCCGCATGCAGGACGCACACCCGGTACAGTTCTCCGTAATGGTGAACGGCCGGGCATTATGCTGGGCCCGTTTTCCTTCCGGAGGGGCACAGCCCATGGCAAGGTTCTTGATGGCCCCGCCAAAACCGGATACAATATGACCTTTGAAATGACTTAGCACAATCATGCCATCCGCTGCAGCAATATCCCCGGCAATCGAGACTTCCTCAAAATGATTCTTGTCGATCCTTACCTTCCGGAGGTTCCTTCCGTTCAGGCCATCGGCAATAATGACCGGTGCACCCGCAACCGCAAAATCAAACCCGTGGAGGATCGCCGTCCCGATGTGCTCAACCGCATTCGACCGGCTGCCAAGGTAGAGCGTATTCGTGTCAGTCAGGAACGGAAGTCCCCCGCAGGATTTTATCTTCTCAACAACCTGGCGCACATACACCGGGCTGATGAACCCGTCATTGCCCGTCTCGCCAAAGTGGAGCTTGACCGCAGTCTTGTCATGGGGGGCGACAAGGTCGGTAAAACCTGCCTGCTCAAATAACCGCTGAACCTTTGATGTCGTTGCTTCCTTATCGGAAAAAGCACGCAGCGATGCAAAATAGACCGGACTTTTCATACGCATCCTCAAAAAAGAGTATACTCTGTTGGGGTAGTAGAAACCATCGGTTGCACAACCATCGGAGGAAAAATCAGACCATCAGGTCAAGATTCCGGACATTCTTCTTTGCCTTGTTCTGCCGGGTCACCACATTTGCCCGATCAAAGAACTGGTTTGCGGCATGATCTTTTCCCATCTCTTTCATGCAGATCCCAAGGCCGTTCCAGGCATCGACATGGTTGGCATTGAGTTCCGTAACCCGGCTGTACGCCCTCACCGCAGCTTCAATATATCCACGGTTTCCATGCAGGACGCCGATCCGCTTGAGCATATCGGCAAGGCTGTAGAGGAACTCTTCATTATCCGGGGAAAGTTCAACTGCTTTCATGAAACTTTTCAGGGCATGCATCTCGCGGCCCATTTCACGGAGGCATACTGCCCGGTCATGCCAGCTGTCCACATGGTTAGGATCGATCTCGAGCGCTTTGTCAAAGTACCCGACAGCTTCAGCATAATTCCCCTGGCGGTAGGAGAGGCGGAGGCCGTCCCGGTGATACGATTTTGCCCGGCCCATGATCCTCCCGAGCATCTGGCCCTGCGAAGGGGCAGGATTTTCCGTTTGCGGGACATCGGCAGATCCGGCGTTTTCCTGCTTTAAAAGATCCATGCCGTAATCATCCGTGATGTCCCGGACGGAACCGATGGAAGCGATAAACGAGCCCTTGGTATCATGGAGGGGAGCTGCCTTCATCCAGTAAACCTGGTCAGACCCGTCCGGCCTCCGCACGGCTGTCCAGGCATACAGGATCTCCTCATCCCGCCGTATGAGCCGGTAATTATGCCGGGCAAGCGTCTCGTCCTTTTCAAAGACCAGTTCCGTGAGCATCGGGACTTTTTTTGAAAAAAACGGCTGCGCGTGCAGGCCCTCGCCTTTCCCGATAATATCCGGTGCGGCAATCCCGGTCAGGGCTTCCATTCCCTTGTTCCAGGCGATTACTTTGGATTCCCGGTCCACTGCAAACGACGCATCCGGAAAGAAACTGACGATCTCCCGGACCAGTTTCTGGGATGCCCCAAGTGACCGCCCCACGAGACGGCGTTCAGCTGCCAGGTTGATCATGTGGACGAGCTGCCGGAATTCCGATGAGGGGCTCTCCCCTTTTTTTAAGAAAAAATCCGCGCCATTGTTCAGCGCCTCGATAGCCGCGTTCTCCCGGCCGACACCGGTGAACATGATGACCGGGGTGGTATCGCCCTTGGTCCGCAGGATTTTGAGAAGATCGATGCCGTTGATCTCCGGGAGGTAATAGTCGAGGACAAGAGCATCAAACGTCGTGTTGGTGAGGATATTCAGGGCCTCTTTTGCCGAGAGGGCTGTACTGACCTGCATGTTCCCGAAGCGTTCAAGAAACGCCCGGGCGGAATCCAGTACCAGCGGTTCATCGTCAACAACAAGAACGGACTGCATCAGGTATCGTAATTTAATGAAGAATCTTTCACCGTAAAAAGGAGTAGGGTCTATTCCCGCTTGCCCAGCTGGTGGTCAAGCCAGAAGAGGTGCCCAGGGATATCTCCCACGAGTTTGATCTGGGCAAGGATATCCCCCGCATTTGCCTCCTCCTCGACCTGCTCTTTGACAAACCACTGCAGCATCTCGAAGGTGGCATGGTCTTTTTCTTTGTCGGCAAGTTCCACAAGAGTATGGATCATACCGGTCACTTTCTGTTCATGGGCAACAACCTCCTCAAACACTTTGCCTGCAGAGGTCCACTTTCCGCGGGGAGCCTCGATATCCCCGAGCGTGACTTTTCCCCCACGGGCCAGGATGTAATCAAAGATCTTCTGCCCGTGAGTCCGTTCTTCAGTTGCCTGGGCCCGCATCCAGTGTGCAAATCCCTTCAGGCTGGCAGATTCAAAATAGGCTGACATCGCAAGATACAGGTACGACGAGTAGAATTCCCGGTTGACCTGGCGGTTGAGTGCTTCTTCCATGGTTTTTGAGATCATCGGTACAACCTCCTGGTAAA
>JAAZNH010000236.1 GCA_012798365.1 Methanomicrobiales archaeon
ACCACGGATCTCACCGACAAGGATCTGGTTCGGACGCTGACGGAGTGCGGCTTTCAGGAGGTCGAACATGGACACTTCGCCGCTGGCACCGCCGCCTTCCCCTTTGCCCTTTGCAAGAGCAACTTCACGGATCCAGTTCCGGTGCGGGACATTCAGTTCAGGGGTATCTTCAATGGTGACGATCTTGTTCTCGGGCGGGATGAATGTGGTGATGGCATTCAGAAGCGTAGTCTTGCCGCTCGCAGTTTCCCCGGAAACGAACAGGGACATGCCGTATTCAACACAGATCCACAGGTACGCTGCGGCCATGTAATCGATACCGTTGCTCTCGATGATGTTGAGAATAGAGAGCGGAAATTCGTTGACTTTACGGATGGTGAAGTTGCTGCCGTGCCGGGAGATGGCCGTACCATAGACGATGTTGATACGGGAGCCGTCGAGCAGGGTTGCATCAATAACCGGGTTACGGTACGTGATCGGCCGCTTAATCCGCTCTGCCATCTTGACGACAAACTCGTCCAGTTCGCTTGAGACCTTGAACTCGATAACCGATTTCAATCCCTTGAAGATCTTGTGTTCGATAAAGATCGGCCCGATGCCGTCACAGGAAATATCCTCGATATAGGAGTCGGAGAGGAACGGTTTGAGCACCCCCATGTCAATCTTATCCCGGATAAGGAGGTACTCGATGGCCCGGTATTCCTCGTTGGTCAGGATTACCTTGCCATCCGGGGTCAGCGGGACCTGGTGCTTTGACTTGACTTTACTCATTTTGTCTTTGGCGGAAAAATCCGTATTGAGGAAGGTAACGAGTTTTGATTTGAGATCCTGCTGTTCGGCAGAGGACCCGGTCATCTTGGTGATGTCTACGCCTTTTGGCCGGATCACGGCAACGGATGCAAGCATCTTCTTGATGACATCGGCCCGTTCCTTGTCGCTGATGGGGTCTTCTTCAAGGCCATCGATGATATCAATGAGTTTGGTCTCGATGACCGGCAGCATCATGTTGACACTGTGCAGGAATGAGGGCTCGATGGGGATGTAGAAGTTCCGTACATCATCCGGGTCGGGCAGGATGTGGACAAAGGTGGTGTCATTGACCGGGTAGATGATGTTCGGGCTCTTCATGGACCGGAGATCCTTTTTCAGTTCGGAGAGGAAGAGCGGGATGCCGTAGGTGTTGACCGGGAAGACATGCAGGTATTCCAGGAGATGGGGGCTGGCCTTCACATATTCTTTGGCATTCGCCGGCAGCATCTTGTAAAGGGCACTTGACTCAATATCGCTGTAAAAGTCAACCGTGGTATCAAGGACTTCAGGTTTGAACGGCAGGTTGACTGCCATCGATGGGGAGCCCATATCATACCCTCGCAAAACTCATCGGGATGACTTTCATGCCATACCCGGGATGGACTTCGAAACTGACCAGGTTACCGGTGGTCTTTCGTGCACCCCGGACCTTGATGACTTCCATGACCATCACGTACTTGTCCCCGACCAGGGCTTTTTTCATGTTCAGGTGCGCATCGCAGATCGAACGGATACGGACAAGGGTATCCTCTTCAAATGCGTACGTATGGAGTGTGACAAGGATTGTCTTGCCGTGATCGACAAGGGATTTGCAGTTGGTGAAGAAAGTCAGGATGGTATCGGTCTCTGCATATTCCGTGAACAGGGTGAGAGAATCGACAACAATTACCTGTGATTTGCTCTTCTGGATGTGGGTAATGAGTTTTGCAAGCATCCCGTCCATCTCTTCTTTCTTCCACTCAAAGCCGACAACATGGAGCGGGAAGACCTTGAGATATCCCCAGGCAAAGTATTCCGAGATGTCAAGGCTCATCGACTCCATCTGCTTGATGAAACTCTTGCTGGTGCTCTCCGTGGTGAAGAGATCAACGGAAAGGCCCTGTTTCATGGCGCCCCAGATGATCTGCTGGGTGAGGACACTTTTCCCGGTATCGTTCTCACCCTCGATGAGCGTGAGGGACTCTAAGGGCAGGCCGTCAGCGATCTTCTTGTCAAGCTCGCTGTTGCCCGTCGAGATGATCTGGCGGTCCTCGCCTCCCATCAGGTCAGATATGTTTGCCATGATACCACACTCCGGTTGTTACGGGAGCATCCGTGAAGCCGTTATCCCGTTGCTGGTCGTTACCTGGATAAGACCGGGGACAGTCACGGACGCCGGGGATGCCATGATCCAGACTTTCTCATCCGGGTCAAGTTGTCCCGGGTGGATATAGTCATTCTGGATCCCGAGGTCTGCCGGGATGCACCAGGTCCCGGCAACCTTGCAGGTATTTGCATTGTAGGTCAGGTGTTCATAGCCTCCAGCGGGATTCGGGTACACAAGGACATCCATATGCGCAAAGTCGCTGATTACCTGGGTGCCGGTATTGGTGACGCTGATATTGACATAGGGATTCTCATCAATATTCGTGTCGGTCACCTCAACCCGGGTATTCAGCCGGATATCCTGCTGGAGACTCATGTCTTTCTGGGCCGTGATAACCACCTCCGCTGAGGTCAGGGTGCTGCCGACTAAAAGGTACGCAACGATTACAAGGAGCATTATGCCGACTGCCGCTCCGATAATCTCAGCAACAGCCATACCTATGCACTCACGACACTAAACTCTGTCGATCTCCATACACCGTTGGGCAGGACAAACTGGAAATACACGGTATCTCCCACGCTGAGCGGAGTTGACGAGGTGGTTGCATCGATCTCCAGGGTTTCGCCGGCATCCCAGAACTCGTTACTGTTGTCGTCGATCAGGTTTGCATACCACTGATCGTCCCCGAGCGGAAGGCTGGCCTTGTTGGTCAGCCGGGTGAAGGTTCCCGTCGGGCCGAAAAACACATCGCCTTTCCGGATCTGCGAAAGGGCAATCCGGGTGGTGCCGATATTTTTAAAATACACCTGGGCAACCCCGCCGGTATTCCCATACGTGGCAACAATCTTGATATCGGTCCGCATCCGCTCATCGGATTCATGGGTGGCAGACGAGAAGGTTCCGGACATCTGGTAGACAACCGGAAAAACTGCGTTAATCAGTACGCCCGCGGCAATGATCGCGGTAATCAGGAACAGTGCTGTAGTGAATGTCTCGGCTGACATTTATCAGATCCTGTCTGGCAGGTTCATCCATTCCTCATCCTTCTCATCATGCTTCTGGGAGTTCTTGCGATCCCGCACGGGCAGCCCGGCAAGGTCAATCTTCTGCCCTTTCCCATCATCCTTTACCACCGGTTCCTGCTGGCGCTGCTCCATCATGACTTCAATCATGTCCCGGTCAAGGGAGGTGTCATTGGGGGCCAGGATCCGGTTCAGGGCGTACAACTCAGCGACAAATTCATCCGGCCCGACTTCATGCTCCTCGCCCAGGTTTGCCGGCATGAGGCGTGAAATTTCCCGTATTTCATCAGCGGATTCTTTCGTGATGTATCCCATCGCACGGTACGACTCAAGCATGATCTCAAGCCGGTCATGGCCGAATTTCCGGACCGACTGGTGGGTCCATTTGAAGAGCTTGTAGACTTTCTGGAGCCGGAGTTTCTCGCTTACGGGTTCAGCAGGCTGCAGGCCCGGGGCAGGAGTTACCGGCTTTACAACCGGTGCAG
>JAAZNH010000237.1 GCA_012798365.1 Methanomicrobiales archaeon
GGGCTGGTAAAAACAAAAAAACAACACCAGGATACTGTTAATGCACGGTTTTGGAACAGGACCCGGCGTTATGCAATATTGGTGATGGTGGCAAAGTCCTCTAAGTACAGGGCTTCCGGCCGGCTGTTGAGGATCTCTTCAGGCAGCGCCTTAAGCACCCGTTCCACCCAGGGACCGGAGAGCATGCTCCCGGTGGATCCTTTCAGGCAGTTCCGGACGGTTTTTCTCCGGTGGGAGAAGAGTGCCCGCACCACATCAGCATAGAGCCGGCGGTCACTGATGTAGAAGATCGGGTCGCGGGGGAAGATCTTCAGGACGGTTGAGTTGACCTGGGGCCGGGGTGAGAATGCGGACGGCGGGAGTTTGAACGCCTGCTGGACAATCGCATAGGTCTGGACCATGATCGAGAGCCTGCCGCAATCCTTGGAGCCGGCCGGCGCCATCATCCGGTCGGCAAACTCGGTCTGGTACATCAGGACTGCAACCTCAAACCCGATATCCAGCAACCGGAACGTAATCTTCGAGGAGGCAGAATAGGGAAGGTTGGAAACCGAAAGATCGAACGGGGGGATGGGGCACCGGGTCGCATCCCCGTGCTGGACCACCAGCTGGCCGGAGGAAATTTCTGAAGAGAAACGGTCGTTGAGCTGCTCCACAAGAATACTGTCGAGCTCAATCGCATGGACCTTTGCACCCCGTTCGAGCAGGGCACGGGTGAGTGCCCCGTTGCCCGGCCCGATCTCGAGCACCTTTTTGTCACGAACATCAGCAAGATCCGCTATGCGGTTGATCGCATGCTGATCAATAAGAAAATGCTGGTCGTGATACGCTTTCATTTCGTGGTGAAGAGGTGGTACTTGACTTCCTTTTCCATGAGTTCTTCCAGGATCCGTGCCTGGATCATCTTCTCCGGGTGAGGGAGGGATTTAATCCGGGATGAAATATCTGCAAAGCTCTCGAAGGGCTTCTTGGTGCGCGATTCGAGGATCTCCCACATCAGTTTCTTCCCGATCCCGGGAAGGAGATGGAGCATGTGCAGTTTCGGCGTTATGGAGATCGCCTTGTTGAAGAAAGTGACAAAGTCCTGCTCGCGGTCCTTTACAACTTTCTCGATGATGAACGGAAGTTCACCCTGTGCCGTAATTGTCAGTTCCGCGTACCCGATCCTGCGTTTCACGCGCTCAATCTTGTTGCGTTCTGAATCCCCGATATAGACCTTCTCGTGCAGCTCGATCTGGACATTGGCTTTGGGTACCAGTTCAAGCAGTTTGAACTGTTCCATGCCCATTGCCTGGACAATCGGCTCCCGTTTAAAAGGAGGGCGGGGATCGTCAGGGTGCCCTTTCAGGAGCACATCGAGTACGATCGCATTTACCTCTTTTTTTTCCGCCTTCATACTACACACCTCAGAAGTGTGTCATAACAAGTTCGATAATAGTATCGAGTTCTTCAGGAGTGAGCGTGTACCGCTCTTTTGCAAAGATGGCCCGTACTTCATCGCGGCTCTTTGGCATGATA
Source organism: Methanomicrobiales archaeon (assembly GCA_012798365.1). Lineage (GTDB taxonomy): Archaea > Halobacteriota > Methanomicrobia > Methanomicrobiales > Methanospirillaceae > Methanoregula. The sequence goes on from JAAZNH010000237.1 coordinate 1,519, forward strand.
TTGGCGATGCGGTAGGCGATCTCCGGCTTCATCTTCTCCATCTTGGAGAGTTCAGCCACGAGGTCATCTGCCTTTTCAGGAGTGGTCTTTGCAAGATGATTGGCATGCTCAATGCTGCGCCGGAACTCGTAGGACATCTCTTTCTCAGCGGCAATCCGCTCAGATTCGACGCCTAAAAGGACGCCCCGCATCTCCGGAAGCGTAACCTTCTCTTCGCTAATAATACCCTTGACTTTCGTGCCAATCACCTGACAGAGAGTTTACTTTTGTGCTTTTAGATGTTGTGGTCTGGCGATGACAACCTTATCGGCGTCACCATCGCGGATGGTAAGCACCCATGCACGGCCGCGCTGGCCGAGGACCGTACCGGTCTTGCCGTGGAAGCGGCGGTGGGGCATGCCTTTCTGGACACTCGGGTTGACAACAACGTGAACCCTGTCGCCTACTTCGAATTTCTGGATAACCGAAGTAACCGGTGCAATACCGCGTTCTCTGAGATCTTTCTTGAACTTATACCGTGTCTTTTTTCTGGGGCCGTTGTGATGTGCCATTGTTACTCTCCCTCCTTTGCTCCTTCCACCTGCGTTACGTCGAGGCTGGTGACGAGAGCCTTCTTCTTCAGGATCTCGGCTAGACTGGGGACGGTTCTGCCGGAGTCCCCGGATACGAGTTCTTTGATGTAGAGGCCGGCTTCGCCCAGGACTTCGACAATAAACTTGCCATCCTGTTGCCCCACACACTCGATATCGAGGACGTTTCGCTCCCGGATTTTATCAGCTCTCCGGTGTGCGACCCGTTCAGGCGTGCGCTGGAATATTGTGACGCCTTTTAAGGTTTTTACGGCATTTGCGAACTCATCCGCAGAGATTTCGCCGTCAACCTCGACCAGGATCCTGTATTTTTTATGCGCTTTGTTTGATTTAAGGGTTTCCACCTCTGCGCGGTCCGCCCAGCGGGTTATTGCAACCGAGACGCGCCCATCGGCAGTCCGGTTGATCTCTGCTTCCAGCCAGGCCAGGTCGATCGATCGCTTCTTCGGCTCAACCACTTCGAGGATGAAGGGTCTTCCGGTGCCGACCATCCGGGCATCGATATCCTCACGACCGGCCCCATGCAGGATCGCATTTGTGGCATCAAATGCGGCAATTACCGGGCGGCCAATCAGTTCTTCGACGGAATCGAGATACTGCGCGCCAGTGAAGTTGCATTTCTCGCAGCCCTTGCCTTTACAGGCACGGCAGTCCCAGTGGGTCTGCGGGATCCCGCGCTCAAACTTCTGGTACCTGCCATAGAAGTACACCGAGTTAATCTGGACTTCAACATTTCCTCCCGATGCATCAAGGATGATAACGACCTCGGGCTTTTTGAAATCCACGACTTTTCCGGTCCGGGCAGAGACCGCTTTTCCTACTTCCCGGTTCACTTCCGACTTGAACGGCTCCGGGTCCGAAAGCGAGAGATCGCTCCAGACCATCTCCTCGTTCTCGGCAATCAGCGGGGGGACCCGGCAGCCGACAAGGAGGGTGGAAAACTCCAGGCCCCTGATTGCTTCAACGACCCGGTCAGCCCAGAGCGGGACATTGTCAAAGAAGTTACCGCATACCCAGCAGGTGCCGGATGATTTCCGGTAGGGTACGTTGGCTGCAAGTGCATGCGCAATGCGCAACCCTCTCCCGCGCTCATCGTTGGATAGACCGTGCGACCGTTTTCCGAAGAACCGGCCAAGGCAGTGATCGCAGATCTCACCATAGGCAAGGATGGCCGTCACCTGTTCATATTGATCCATTCAGCATTTCCTCCGGTCCAGTTCATTGTGTAAGACAGTAATCGTATGATCTGCATGGAGACACCTGGGCCCGACGGAATAGCGCGGACAGTTGTGGAGCAGATCCTCTTCCTGTGCGGTAAAGTTCAGGTGGTCTGAGAGGATAAAGCCATCTGGCAGGTCAGCACACGCCCGGACATCGGCCCCCTTCTCATCCAGCACCGCAAACCGGCGCTCGGAGAGGAGCCGTTCAAGACCGCCTTTCCGGATAAAGACACCCTGTGCCGCTTCCCGGAATTCGGTCCCGCAGGGGGTATCAATGACTTTCTTGATCAGCGCAGCAGCGCTGCGCTCATCCGGGGAAAGGGAACGGACGAGCTCACCGGAGAACTTCACGGTCTTCGGTCCCGCCGGGGGTCCGCAGAGAATGAGATAACAGTCCACATCACGGCGCAGGTCATGAGACAGGAACAGGGAGGTATTGACACACCGGCACAGGACATCCATGCGCCCCCCGCTCCCCGGCAGGTCATTGATGGAGAATCCTCCATCTGTCCGGGCAAGGTGCCCGACTATCGCAAACGAGATCATCACTGCATTCCGGAGAAGCGCTTCATCAGGCGCTGCATGTTGAACTTTCCGCCGCCAGCGCCTCGCAGTCCTTTCAGGGTGCGCTGCATCATCTTGTAATACTTCAGGAGTTCCCGCACTTCATCAGGGGTTGCCCCGGCACCGTGGGCGATCCGCTGCATGCGGGAGCTGTTGATGAGCGCCGGATCATCCAGTTCGCCAGGCGTCATGGAATCCATGATGATCCGGTACCGGACCATCTTGGTGCTGGTGACATCATACACGCCCTCGGGAAGCTGCATGTTCCCGAGCGGGAGCATGCCCATGATCTGCTTCAAGGGACCCATCTTGTTGAGCGCCTCGAGCTGCTTGTACATGTCACGGAGGGTGAACTTCCCCTTCATCATGGCGTTGACATCAACATCTTCCGGCTTCAGCGCCTCGTTGGCCTTCTCGAGCAGGGCTTTGAGATCGCCCATCCCGAGCAGGCGGGAGATGAAACCGTCCGGGTCGAACCGTTCAAGCGCCTCAACGGTTTCCCCGCTGCCGATGAACGCGATACCGCTCTTGGTCTCGGCAACCGCTGACATCGCACCACCGCCTTTTGCAGTTCCGTCCATCTTGGTGATTATAACGCCATCTATCCCGATCGCATCGTGGAACCGCCGGGCCTGCTCGCTTGCCTGCTGGCCAAGGGCCGCATCAATGACCAGCCACCGGTGCGTGGCTTTCGTGAGATTGTTGAGATCGATAATCTCCTGGATCAGGTCCGCTTCGAGAGCATGCCGGCCCTGCGTATCAACAATGATGAGTTCCTGCTCCTTCAGGGCCTCAAGACCTTCACGGGTGATCTTGATCGCATCTTTCTCCTTGGGGTTGCCAAAGCAGGGAACATGGATCTTGGAGCAGAGGGTGGAGATCTGGTCGTACGCACCGGGCCGGAACGTATCAGCACAGATGACTCCGACTTTCATCCCCTTCTTCTGGAAGTAGCGGGCAAGCTTCGCCGTGGTCGTCGTCTTACCGCTGCCCTGTAGACCGGCCATGAGGATCGTCTGGGGTTCAAGCTTGACATCCGTGGATGCCCAGACAAGCCGGACAAGCTCCTGGTACACAATCCTGAGCACATGCTCCCGGACGTTCATTCCCTTGGGTGGCTCTTCTTCAAGGGAACGGGTCCGCACGGCCTTGCTCAGTTCCATCACGAGCTTGACATTCACGTCAGCCGAAAGAAGAGCGCGCTGGAGGTCTTTGACCAGTTCATCAACCGCGGCCCGGTCAACAACGGTTTTACCGGCCAGCTTCTTCATCGCGTCCTTGAGGGAGCTTGAAAGATTGTCAAGCATCAGGAACCACCATCCAGGAGTTCATCAACAACCACTGCAGGTTCAAAGGGCATGATATCATCATATGCCTGGCCAACGCCAAGGAACATCAGGGGTTTTCCAATCGTGTGGGCAATCGAGATCGCTGCGCCGCCGCGGGAGTCCATGTCCGCTTTCGTGAGAACGACCGCATCGGCCCCGACCGTCTTGTCAAACTCGAAGGCACGGGTCACCGCGTCATTACCGGCAACGGCTTCATCAACATAGATGACGAGATCGGGTTTCATCACGCGCTTGATCTTGTCAAGCTGGTTCATCAGGTTCGCCTTGTTGTGGAACCGGCCGGCGGTATCTGCAAGAACGACGTCAATTTTATGGGAGCCCGCGTACTGGACGGTGTCAAAGAGGACCGCGGAGGGATCCGCTCCTTCCTGGTGCTGGATGATCTTGATCCCGAGGCGTTCTGCATGGACACCAATCTGCTCAATCGCCCCGGCACGATAGGTATCGCCGGCACCGATAACAACGGAAAAACCCTGGTTTTTCAGGTAGTAGCCAATCTTTGCAACGGTTGTGGTCTTCCCGGTCCCGTTAACCCCGGTGAAGAGGATCTTTACCGGTTTATTGTGATCGCGGATATAGGCAGAAAGGTCAAACCCGTTGCCCAGGACTTCAAGGAGTGCCGTTTTGAGAGCGTTCACGACAAGCGCATCAACGGACTCGCCTAACTTCCGGTGTTTCCCCACAAGATTCTTGCGGACATTGGCGATGATCGCATCCGTTGCCGGCAGGGCAACGTCGCTTTCAAGGAGGGTCATTTCCAGGTCCGACAGGGCATCGGCAACATCCTTTTCCGAGACAATCAGTTCCCGGTCGATGATGAGGGTTTTTACCTTGTCGACAAACCGGATTTTCTTTGGCTCTCCTGTTGCCTGACCTTCGCCGGGTTCCATGACAGGAACCGAAGATTCGGCCGGACCTGAGGAGACCGGAACCGGAGGGGTTTTGGTATCTTCCTGTGGACCCGGAGCTTCCGCTGGCTTTACCACCGCCTGGATGCTGCTGCCAAGTTTATTCCTTGCAGCCTGCAGTTTTTCCCGGAGTCCCCCGAACATAGCAAAGAGTGTCCGAATTATTCCTGCATCTCGCCGGATGCCATGGCCTGCTGGTACCCGGTCTCGATGCGCTTGTTGATCTCGTTCATCTGGCTTCTGAGCCGGTCAATCGTCTCGGCTACTTTCTTTGCAGAAGCTTCCATCTCCATGACGCGCTCCTGCAGGAATTCAACAGCTTCCTTGTTGGAGCGCTCAACGACTACCTCTGCACCGATTGCAAGCAGGACTTTTTCCGGGTCCATAACCTTTGCCCGGACACTTGCACCGCCGCCAATCTGGAGGAGGACGGTTCCGTCATCGGTCGTGAGCATGTCTTCCAAGGACTCGATGGCTGCAAGGGCTTCCATGCGCCCGTTCTCCAGAAGCTGGAGCTGCTGGACAAAGATCTCCGCCTGCTGGCCGTATTCCTGCAGGTACTGCTGGAGCATCATAAGTTCGCGCTGGTCGATAGGCTGCTGTGTAGATACCAAAATGTGCCACTCCTTAATAGCGGATTGAACTGGCCAATCCTGACTCCTGATATGTATGTTCTCCATCATCATAAAAACATCATTGTAGCCATTCACGCGGCACATCAGGAGAGTTAACGGGAGCGGGATAAAAACACCAGAAAAATACCAGGGAAACGGCCGACAATACGGGCTTACACAGGCCCCGGGTTCGTCGTGTTTATAACATTTGATGCCCAATAGACCAGCACAGGCGGAAACGTCTGAGGAGGCGTATGATGGATTTCAGGAACAAAGTTCTGATTATCGGTTATGGAGCAGTCTGCAAATGCATGCTCCCTATCCTGCTGCGACATGTAAACATCCCCTTGGAGAATGTCACCATCATCGACTTCAAGGACAAATCAGCGGATCTCAAGGCATGGACTGCCGGAGGCCTGCGGTTTTTCAAAAAGCGGATTACGCCCAAAAACCTCACCGAGATACTGGGTGAATATCTTTCCCCCGGCGGCCTGTTGATTGATGTTGCCTGGAACATCGACTGCTGTGAAGTGGTCCAGTGGTGCCATGACAACAATGTCCTGTATGTCAATACCTCAGTTGAGGCATGGGACCCGGACGCAAGTATTGCAACGGCAAGCCCGTACGAGAAGACCCTGTACTATCGCCAGATGAAACTCATGGACCTGACAAAGGACTGGAAAGATGCCACCACCTGCGTTGTTGACCATGGCGCCAACCCCGGCCTCATCTCCCACTTTGCCAAACAGGGTCTTGTGGATATTGCAAAGCGGATGGTTGCGGATAAGATCGCAAAAGACCCCGACCTTATCAAACGCCTTATCCGGGAGCATGACTTTGCCCAGCTGGCAATGGAGACCGGTATTAAGGTTATCCACTGTTCAGAACATGACACCCAGATTTCCCGGTCGCCCAAGAAAGTCGGGGAATTTGTCGGCACGTGGTGTATCGAGGGCTTGCGCGAAGAGGGGGTTGCACCAGCGGAGATTGGCTGGGGCACCCATGAAAAGACCCTGCCCCCGCTTGCTATCGTTCCCCCGGTCGGGCCGAAGAACGGGATCCTGATCCCGAAAATGGGGCTCAACACCTGGGTCCGGTCATGGATTCCCAACCAGGAGATCATCGGCATGGTCATACGCCACGGGGAAGCGTTTGGCATCTCCTCGCGCTGGACCGTGTGGAAAGACGGAAAACAGGTGTACCGGCCAACCGTGCACTATGCCTACATGCCCTGCGACGCAACCATCGCATCCATCCACGAACTGCGGGCCCGGAATTATGAGCTCCAGCCGAAACTGCGGATCATGAGCGACCGTGAGATCGTATCAGGTGCCGATATCCTTGGTGCGCTCCTTATGGGCCACCCCTATAAGTCCTGGTGTACCGGCAGCATCCTCCCCATTGATGAAGCAAAGAAACTCGCTCCCGGCCAGAATGCCACAACGATCCAGGTCGCGCTCGGGGTGGTCAGTGCGGTCATGTGGATGATCAAGAACCCGCGCAAGGGGTTCTGTCTGCCGGATGACCTGCCCCATGAATTCGTGCTGGATATTGCAAAACCCTACCTCGGAGAGTTCTGGTCAGGGCCTTCAGACTGGACCCCC
>JAAZNH010000238.1 GCA_012798365.1 Methanomicrobiales archaeon
AATCTCAATGATCTCCTGTTTTGAAGCAGCAGATTTCCAGCCATCACACTGGTCTGGCACAAAAACCTCGACATTCACGTAATACCGGCCCGGCCGGTTGAACGTGTATTCCATAATGTTGTTGTAATGGAACGTGTCTTCGTAGGTTGCGCTCTCGAAACCCACGCGGCCAATGGTCCAGGTCCACTGGCAGTTGACGCAGTTACTCTCCTTGGCTTCAAAATGCACGGTTGCCGGGTAGGGGCCGGCCGTTGCCGGGAAGTACGTGAATTCAACACCCGGGTTTTCGCATACCTTAGTAGTAAAATCATCCGCGGCAGCCGGAACAACAAGAGCCGGCAGGAGAAGGATGAGAAGGATACCAGCCACGATGGTGCGTGTGACCGGATATCCTGCCAATGATCGATGGTGCGATGCAAAAAGATCCTTCTGCCGGAGAAAAATCATGACGATAGATAATTGTGTCAGTTTAATAGGTGTTTCCAAATTGTAATTGTATAAAAGGTGCAGGGACGAGAGAGATAGTAGCGTTTGGCCCCGTAGGACTGGCTGGATAATCCTGCCAAAGATAATTTGGAACTGGAAAAAAATTTTCTTTAAAAAATTTATAGGATCCGGAAAAAATCAGCCGACACCAACCTGGATTGATACGAAACAGGAAAACGCGAACGAGATTAAAAAAAAGGATCTGAAAAATTATTTCCGGTGCATGACCAGCACGAACATGCAGGCACCGAGCGCAAGCGGCAGTCCAAAGCCGGGCGTGCGGGTTGGTGCTGCGGAGGGCGCCGGGGTTCCGGCTGCAGGAGCTGAACTTCCTGGTGCTGTCCCGGCTGGCGCAATGGTTGTGATTACCGGAACTGAATTCGGCATTTGGTTTCCGGCCGGTGTGCCTGCAGGAGCATGGGTGCCTGCCGGCTGTACGGTTCCCTGCGGGAGTGTCACAAGCGGCTGGGTTGCTGCCGGGATGACAGTGTTGGTGACCGAAGGCTGCGTAACCTGCTGCGAGGGTGTCGCAGATGCCGTGGGGCTGGAACTGCCGGTTGTGGAGAGCGGGGCCGGGTTGATTACCTGGGGACTGGTGCCCTGCTCGGCAGATCCGGACGAGGCGGTAACACGGTGGTTGACTGACATGGATGCATAATTCAGCTGGCCCGGTGCATTTTCACAGCCCTGAGGATTATTCATCCGGGCATTTATCTTGTAATCACCGGGTTCAGTAAACATATGGGAAAATTCCGGTCTCCCGTTCTCCGTGTGGACATCGCTTTCCCCAATCGGGTACTGGACCCAGCTGTCACCGGAAAGTTTCCAGAGGCTCCAGGTAAATGAGCACCCCGGGCATGAAGGGGATGATGTCGCCCACCACCAGGGGGTTTCCCCGACAACACTCGTATCCTTCTGCTGCCCGATCTCGACAAGGGATCGGACGGCAGGACACGGATCGGTGACAGTAATCGTCTTTGATTGCGTACCAAAAGCTGCATTATCCGAGTCACAGACCGGTTTTGGTGTTCCGTACTGAAGATCTATCTTATAGGAACCCGGATCGGTGAACGTTGTGCTGAACGAGGAGTCAAAATATTCAGCAATCTGTATCCAGGCGCCGGTACCGGGATCAATCTTTGAGATATACCAGTGGTAGTAACAATGATCACAGGTAGAGATTATGGGGGAGACCTCGACCGGCGTGTTTATTACCAGATTTGGCTCGTTCACGACATAAATTCCATCAATGCGGGCCACCTGGTAGCAGGCTGGTTCATCCGCAGAAACCGGCAGGATACCTGCTGCTGCCAGAAGGAGGACGACAAAAATGATCGAACGGGGGATTGGCGAACAGGATATCGGGCGGGATTGTTGTTCAGGCAATGCAGGAAGAACTGATGGCCGTTGTTGAAAAACCATACACCGGAATATTTTCCTCATTTAATAACCATTTCCAAATGGTAATTGTATAATATCCCGGGATGTAAGCTGGACGATACATTGTTATCCCGGATTCACCAAGTCAGACAAAAGAAACGGGGGAGAACGCATGGATTTATTAAGCGATGAGGAAGGGAAACTCGCGATGCAGCTGGCCCGTGGCACACTCGGGCACGTGCTTCTGAAAAAGCCGGAACCCGCGGTGAAACTCACACCGGTTTTTGAACAGAAACGCGGGGTCTTTGTGACGCTGACCATCAAGGAACAGCTCCGGGGCTGCATCGGGTTTCCCTACCCGGTGATCCCGCTGGGCGATGCAATCCGGCAGGCTGCTGTGGCTGCCGCCCTTGAGGACCCGCGGTTCCGGCCCGTTACTGCGGACGAGCTGAAGAAGATCGATCTTGAAGTCACTGTGCTGACCCCGCCCCAAACCATGGAGGGCGACCCGGAAGACCGGCCAAACAAGGTTGTTGTCGGAAAACACGGACTCATCATCAGAGGCCGGGGCACGAGCGGCCTCCTTCTTCCGCAGGTTGCAACCGATTACAGCTGGGATGCCAGGACGTTCCTGGACCATACCTGCACCAAGGCCGGCCTTCCGGAAAATGCGTGGCATGACTCCCGCGTGGAACTCCTCACGTTCGAGGGGCAGATCTTCTCGGAACACCGGTAGGGCAATCGTTTAACCTGTTGGCAACACATATAAAGGGACATAATTCGATAGTACCGCACAGTTAAACAGGCTATTTTTGACAACGCGCAAAACATGATGTTGCCAAATGGCAACACCTGCCGCATCCTTTGATCACGGCCCATCCACCCTCCGGCCATCCCGGATCCGGATCATCTGGATACAGTAGGGATACCCGGCCCGGTACCGTTCGCAGGCCGGATCGCATGGGACCAGGCCAAGGGCCCGGGGCTTGTCGGGATCTCCAATCTGGATCATGTCGTTGTTGCGGGCACACCAGCGATCTTCTTTTGATGTCATGCCCCAGGGTTGCCATTCACGTAACATGTAGCTGGAGTCTGCATGGTGTGAAACTGCAGGCGGCCGTTCTACTATTTTAAATACACCAAATGTGATTGTAAATTAATCTCGGGTTGTTGATGGGGATGGACAGTCAGCCCGAGAGAGATCTTGGGGAGCATGTCGATCTGGCTAAGCGACCATGTTTGAAAACACCATTCGAGCGGTTGTTGCAGTAATCGCCACGGGCATTATCCTGACGGTGTGTTACTTCATCGCGACATATCCGCTCTAGAGCCGGTGCCTGGTAACAGGTACAACAAAATTCTCCTTTTTTAGGCCTCGCAAAACTGGCAAAACTCTTTTTTTAAGCGTCCGGAAATTCCGAAAATCAAAAGGTGTTGGGGGGTGATGTGCGTTCCCTTGCTTGCAGGCAGAGAGATTATTTTTTCTTGGCGATACTGCGGATGAGATCCTGGATGTCTGGCTCCTCAAGGACCTCACGGACAGCCCGCTTGATCTCTTCGCCGGGATCCCCGGTCCCTGAGAGTTTGCCCCGGGCCCGTTTCGGAAGTTTATCAAGCTCGGTCTGGCTGATGCGGACGAACTTCCCGCCATCGTCGGTCCGCTTGATCTCCCCGTCCTTTATCCGCTTGCGCAGGGTGCTGACCGATAGCCCGGTGAGATCTTCGACTTCCTTGAGGGTGTATGAAGGTTCTGCCATATCGATCTGCTGATCGTTGGTATCAATCGATGATAATTGTTTCATGCCACACCTTCTGAGATCGCTTGTGCGTCGTCCGCCTTTGCAAAGAGGCCAAGTTCGCCTTTGACGGCCATCTCTTTGAGTGCATCATGGACTAAATCAGAGAAGCGCTGTTCACTCTCACGGGCAACCGAGGCGGGAGTGTATTTCGGCCACCCGGCGCGGTTCACGAGTGGCCGGGGGTTCTCCCACCCCTCCGTCCGGATGGTAAGTGATCCCACGTGCTCAACGTCCATCAGGAACATCAGGCGTTTGTTGATTTTATCGAGCAGTTTGTCGTAGGCCTTTGCTCCCATCTTCTCCTCAAGTTCGCGCCCACCCTGGATGACGATCTCAATATCCAGTTGGTCCTTGGTCAGTTCAAGTGCTTCTTCGAGCGTCAGTACCATAATGATCACCTCCCCTTCACTTGGTTGCGAAGTCGTGGTGAGATGTTGTAAATGTCTTTCAGCTTGTGTTTGTCGATCAGCCGGACACGGTCTCCAACGGGCAGGCTTGCAAGATCGCACTCAAACCCACTCCGAAGCCACGCCCGGGCTTCTTTATCGAAATCCATCCCGAGGGAGTGATAGGCCGCTTTCATCCCCTCAACCCACCGGGCGGGGACCTTGATCTCTACCATCTGTTCGCGAGGCATGATCAGAATCCCCCCTCAAGACCGCTGCGGAGGTTGTCGCTTGCCGGTACCGGGCGCTGGACTGCTACCGGGTGCTGTTGTCGTGGCCGGTCGTGAACCCGGGAGATCGTAGAGGATCCCCGCCGGCCGTTGATTACTGCCATGAACATCGACCAGGGCACAGTCAGTTCGCCGGCGCTGGTGGATGTGCATATCATCAGGGCCCTGCCGGACATGGATTGGTGAGCGTGTCCGATCTTCTGGTAGAGCTCCGAGCCGTCCGGGTTGATGGTTGTCTCATAGACCGGCGCCGGTCCTGCGAGCGGGTTCTGCACGAACCGGGTAAGGTCCCCGCGTCCGATGTAGACTACATGGGATTTGTTGAAACTCTCATACGATATGCGGAGGGCTTCCCGCTGCATGCCAATGGAGCCGGCACGCTGGAAAGCACCTGCGGAAACTGTTTTCTGTTCGGGAGTCGACACACTTGCTGCAGCTTCCGATCCATCGTTTGACCACCCTGGGAGGGGGCTGCAATTCCCTTTTACAATTGTTTCAGTCATGGTGTTTGTCACCATATCCATATGTGCGGGTTTAGTATTTAAATGCTATCAATTGGTATCAAATATCAACAAAAACCAAATGTAAAATATCAAGTATCCGGGTTCCATTCTATCGAGTATGAAAAAACCAAGATCGACGGAAAAAACAGGTTTGTTTCAGAAAAAACAATCCCCGGTACTCATTTCGGCAAACACGGAGGTATACCTGAAAGAGATCCACGGCGATGCCGTTGTTGAGTCATGCATCTCTCGCGGGGTACTTGTACGGAGGAGTGAACGGCAGGATACGAGAAACGCAAGGCAAAATATCCGAGGATTTTGCCCGGACTGCTGCCGGACGATTCCCGATGATGCCCGGTACTGTTGCTACTGTGCCACGCCAATAAGGAGAGGAAGAGCGACTTAAATCCGGGGCGTCCTATAAATACCGTCCG
>JAAZNH010000239.1 GCA_012798365.1 Methanomicrobiales archaeon
GCTGTCCGCCAGATCCCCCCGGAAAACCTCTTTGAAGAGCCGCCGGGCCCAAAGGAGGCCGCCACCGGCAGTGCGGCCACCCCACAGAATCACGTGCCCGGAACCCACCCTGACGGCGCCATCTCCATCGTGAAGGAAGGATTCTCCATCGATAATATCAAGCAGGACCGGAGCCTCGGGACCGTCCTTGCATACCTGGTGGTTGCGCAGTTCGGTGTCTTCTCGTCCATGTCAATCCCCGCCCCGTCGTTCCAGGTCGGGATGGCATTCTTCATCCTGTTCATTGTCGCAGGCCTCATCTTCATCCATTTCACGTACAATAATTACGTTACCGGCCTGCGCCACTTGTTCATCGGGCTCGTTGTCGGGGGCATTGTGGCGCTCATGCTGGGCTATTTCTGGGGCAATATCCCGCTCAACGAGCTGCTTTCGCCCGCGTTTTTCCAGAGTAATGCTCTTGTTGCCCTCGTCACCGGTCTTGCGCTCAGCCTGTTCATGGGCGGCAAGGGATAATTCCCGCATTCCTTGCGTTCCCTCAGAGAACGGGGCTTTGGAGGCATTCAGGCGGCTGAAAGCTTATTTATGGATGCACAACGATTGGCGGGATATGAGAAATCCAGGTTGTTTTCTCCTTGCTCTGCTGGTAATCCTGTTCCTTGCGGTGACCGGCTGTACAGATACCGATGATCATGCCAGCGCACCTGCAACAGCAGCAGCCCCGAAAACCGGCAGCGGCGTGGGCGGGGGCTCGGCTTCACCCACGGATGTTCAGGTTGCTGCATTCGATGCCGTCGTCCCCGCTGCATATCTCCAGATGCCGGCACTGGGGGAGACCTTTGTGGATTTCTCCATCCATAATCCAACGGGTTCTTCCCGTACTTACACCATTGAGTCCGAGATCCCGGGCTATACGGAAAAAGCGGTAAACACCGTGACCATCCCGGCCGGCGCTTCGGAAACCGTTGGCCAGACCCCGACGTTGAAAAACAGCGCAATCCCCCGCGAGATGACGCCGGCAAGTTTCCGCTACCGGATCGCCCTCTCAGATGGGACTCTTGTTGAGGAGCAGACCCTGCCCGTCTCCATCTATGCAAAGGATACCATGATCTGGGCAGTGTCCGAAGGTGAGGAGACAACAGAACTGACCCCGTACATCGGTGCGTGGGTGACCCCCCATGCCACCGGGATCGATACGCTGATCCGGGATGCAGCCGAATACCACCCGGGCAAAGGCATCACCGGGTACCAGTGCGGCGCCCAGTGCACGGATGAGCAGTGGGAGGAGGACACCAACTCACAGGTCAAGGCTATCTTCGAGAGCCTGAAAAACGATTACAAGATCGTATACATCAACTCCCCGTTTGCCTATGGCAAGACAAACGAGAACGTCCAGCGGGTGCGGCTCCCGGCGGATTCCCTTACTTCAAAGTCTGCCAACTGCATTGACGGGACGGTGCTCTATGCCTCGGCACTGGAATCAATCGGCATGAACCCGCGGATCATCGTCCTGCCGGAGCATGCATTCCTCTGCTATGACACAAAACCCGATGATCCCAGCCACTTTGCCTGCCTGGAAACCACGATGACGAGCTCTGCAACCTTTGAGGAGGCCCTGAAAGCCGGCGAGGAGGCATACCAGGACGAGATGCAGAAGGGGCGCTTCACATCCGGCGAGTCAAACGACCTCTCCGTAGCCCAGCTGAGGACCGAGGGAATCCGCCCGATGGTGTAACCCGGCTCGTGCCCGGAACCCATGGATACCCCTCCTTTTTACCGGTCGGGCCGCCCGGGAGATTGAAACCTGAAAGCTGACGGGAAACGGTGGTGCATCACGGGCCTGCAGGAGCCCGGAACCGCTGCACGAACGCTCCTCGGCAGCACAGAACACGTGTCGATACACAAATAACAGGCAGAACAAGCGGGCGGTTGTTTTTCCGCCGTGCAGTGCCCATGCGTTGCATTTGAAAAGGCATTAATAAAATTCTCCAGAACAATCTGGTATGAAACGATCCCATCCCGAGGATGCTCTCGCCCTCGCATTCATTGCCCTTCTCGTGGTTCTTGGCCTGATTCTCATCGTTGGCGGTGTTCTGTATTTCCAGCACAGCAACGCGACCACCGTTGCACCGGTCCCGTCCGGCCAGTGCACCTGTGCCGATGTTGCCGACCTTGAGAACCGGCTGGGAGAAGCAAATGCGGCCATTGCCGAGTACCAGGCCGCTATCGGTGAGATCCAGGCCATGGATGTAAAAAGCGGCAAGAAGACCATGTACTCCGATGAGCTGTATACCTACGAACAGGAGAACGTCCAGCTCGCTATCAACGGCGCCTACATCAAGGGTGCAAGGTCCGGGACAGGGGATACCGATACCGCGTGCGAGACTACCATCAATGCACCGACCCCGTGCCTGAAAGGCTCATTCCAGACCCACGAGAATGTCCATTCAGCAACCTGCCAGAAGGTGAAGCAGGATCTCGGGGACAAGTACTCGCCCCTGACCACGGATTACCGGGAATCCCTTACCATGGAACAGTTCTGGAACGACGAGATTGCTGCCTACAGCGCCGAGATCCGGTATATCAACGAGAACCTGCCCAGGGCAAAGGCGGACACCTCCAAATGCCAGTGGACCTGCATTGACGACGGAAAGTCCTACGATGACCATGCGGTGTGCGAGAAGTCCTGCCGGGGCGGCCTTGGGAAGACCATCACGACCGGGTACCGGTGCAAGAATACGGCAAAACCCTGACGGGGAACATTTCTTTTTTATAAAGCCGGATCTGCCCGGGCATCTGCCCGGAGGAACTCCTATTTTTTGTCCACGCTTGCTGGATTCGAAGCTGCCCAAAGGGACAGCCCGGTCCGGAACACTGAGTCGTGCAGGACTGTTCCGGCAGGCAGATACAATGCCCCCAAAAACACTTCAAGAGCTGATTGGATGATGAGAACA
>JAAZNH010000240.1 GCA_012798365.1 Methanomicrobiales archaeon
AGATTCAATCTGACGGTTCGTATGTCCCTTGGGGTAGAATTGCAAGTGCCCGTGCGGGACTTAGTGGAAGCGCTGGCAGTGCAACTCCTGGAAGTGAAGGAGAAGTGAATGATTCAGAACCGGTTTTCGGATGTGATTTGCATTAATGACTCCGTAATACCGGTAATCAGTCCGGCCAACCACGCAAGTCCCAAATGTTTTTCTTGGATGAACCAGTATTCACATCAATGGGACTTTTCGGGCTGACAGCAAAGAAGACCTTTGAAGAGTATTACGAAGATGGCATGAAAAACCTGTCCGGTATGAGGTACGGCGATGCTATTATTTCCCTGAATAAAGCCGCGGAACTCCGTCCGGGGGACCAGATGGCGTGGTATATGATGGGGAATGCATACCGGGGTCTTGGCCAGTTCGAAAATGCCCTCAAAGCATTTGCTGTTGCAGTAAATATCGAACCGGATGACCCGATGGCATGGTACCGTGTCGGGGATGCCCAGGCTGTGCTTGGGCAGACTACTGAAGCCCTGGCCTCCTTTAACCGGGTTATTGAGCTGGACCCGGACCACCACGAATCCTGGTTCAGCCGGGGTTGTGTGTTAAGCGACCTCAATAAGGATGGCGAAGCGCTTGCTTCCCTTGAGAAGGCAATCGCGATAAAACCGGATTATGCCATGGCGTATTACATACGATCTATTGTTCTTACCAAGACCGGGAATACCCGGGAGGCGCTTCCTTCTATTGAGGCCGCTATCCGTCTCGATCCGCAGAACCAGGAATTCCAGCAGGCCCGGCAGATGATCCTTGCCTCGTCTGCTGAACCGGCCCGGCAGGCACCTTCACCTGATATACTCCTGCAGAAAGCAAATCAATGCGTGGAACAGGGAAATTACCCCGAAGCCCTGCGGTATCTTGATGAGAGTATCGCTGCGAACCCGAAAAACCCGTTTGCCTGGACCAACAAGGGATTCTGCCTTGGATCCCTTGGCCGGTTTGATGAGGCACTTGCGGCACTTGACCAGGGCCTTTCTCTTGCACCCGAACCGGTCCTGCTTGGGGTCATATGCCGTTTCCGGGTGATTACATTATCCAGTGTCGGTCGCCATGAAGAGGCAATGCGTGCATATGATCAGGCTCTTTCGGTCAATGCAGAAGATGGTGCTGCTCTCGGGGGAAAAGCACAAGAGTTCCTGGCACTTGGCCGGTATGACGAGGCCCTACTCGCAATCGATCGTGCAATACAACTGGCCCCGGACCGGGAAGATTTTCCCGGCATTCGCAGCCAGATTGTAGCGGTTCGTGGAGCCGGGCGATCAGTCCCGGTCAAACAGTTCTGCACGTTTTGCGGGCAGCCTCTCAACAACCCTCAGGTTACGTTTTGTCCATCCTGTGGCAAAAAACTGGCACCATAAATCCTCAGCCGGACTCCCTGTGGCAGAAACCCTCTTTTTTGCTCCGTCTCTTTTTTACGTGAGATAAGGTGCCATTACCGGCTAAAAATGTACTGGTCCGGGCAGGATCCATCCG
>JAAZNH010000241.1 GCA_012798365.1 Methanomicrobiales archaeon
CCCCGCGAGGTTGTCGCCCTGGATGCACCGGACATGGCAGAATGCGATCCTGAGGATTCACCGGGACCCTGTCACACCATAGACGAGAGTGAGGGCCTCTTTGCCGGCTGTATCGAAGCGCGGCGGGATTTCCACATCGATCCCTACGGAACCCTGTCGTTCTGCAGCTTCATCAAGGACCCGGCCTTGCGCTACGATCTCCGCAAAGGTAGTTTTACGGAGGGCTGGGAGGTGTTCATCCCGGGCCTTGCCGGGAAGGTGAACGCCGGCCCCGGATACCGGAAGAACTGCGGGGCGTGCGATAAGCGGGCAGACTGCCGGTGGTGCCCGGTGTATGCATATCTTGAGTCCGGGAATTACTCTGCAAAAATCCCGTACCTGTGTGCGGTTGCTGACGAGGAGCGCACATTCCGTGATGAATGGAAACGGAAACATCGCCGGTATTTCCGGGTGGCTGGAATTACCATCTGCATTGAGAGTGACACGGAACTCGGGTCCGTGCGGTTTAATCCTGCGCTTCTTGCCTTTGCTGTGCCCGGGCCCGGGAAGGACAACGTGGTGTTCCGCCACCACTTCGAGATGCCGGATACAACCAAAGAGGATTTTGGCCCGGAAGTGTACCGGAAAGCGCCATGGGTTATTTCCCGGAAAGAGGGATCCTGGGTCTACCGCGAGATCGGACCGAATGCAAAAACGCCGGAAACCGACCGGCTGTGGATCTTCAGCGAAGACTATTCCCGGGGATCGATCTACCTTACTGATGAGGACAAAAAAACGCTCCGTACCGAAGGCTGGCATTCGCTCACCCACCTGACCACCGACCAGATCTGGCTTGCCCCGCTGCTTGCCGACCGGGGTGCAGTGATGATGCATTCATCCGCGATCAGCATCAACGGGCAGGGGCTGCTGTTTGCCGGTCATTCAGGAGCGGGAAAATCCACAACGGTTACCATGATAAAAAACGCCGGTACTGGCGGGACAAAAATTCTCAGGAGCAGGCAAAAGGAAAGATCCATGGATATCCGGATCCTGTGCGATGATCGCAATATCGTGCAGCATACCAATGGCCGGTGGACGGTCCAGGGGACATGGAACCACGGGGATGTGCCGGAGGTTTCAGCAGATCCGGCACCGCTGCGGGGGATTCTCTTCCTGCAGCAGGACACCCGGAACCGGCTCGTCCCAATAACGGATAAAAAGGAGGTCTGGAAACGCCTGCTTGCGGTGCTGGTCAGGCCAATGGGAACTGCCACCTGGTGGCAGAAAGAACTGGACGTGCTGGAGAAGATCGTGAACAACGTGCCCTGTTATCTCATGCAGTTTGATACAAGTGGCAGGATTGTCAGCGAACTCGGTGAACTCATTGCCGGTGAGTTCCCTGCAGATAAGGGACGTTCATGACCGGAAAATCCTCATCCCCGTACGTGGTGACGGCAAGTGCCGCATCCTACGATCTCCTGAAGGACAAAACACCCCTCCTCGGGCACCTGGATATGGAACTTACCGAGCGCTGCAACAATGACTGCATCCACTGCTGCATCAACCTGTCGGAGCATGACCAGGCACAGGAAAGAGAACTCTCTACTGCAGATGTGAAACGGATCCTGGGCGAAGCTGCTGCACTCGGTGCATTATCAGTGCGGTTCACCGGGGGCGAACCGCTCCTTCGCAGCGACTTTTCCGGGATCTACCTCTTTGCACGAAACCTGGGACTCAGTGTCCTGCTGTTCACCAACGCGAGGCTTATCACGCCAAAGGTCGCGGAAATGCTCTCCCGCATCCCGCCCCGGGAACCCATCGAAGTCTCGGTGTACGGTATGACACAAAAATCGTATGAAGCAGTCACGCGGGTGAAGGGATCGTTTGACGAGTTCCGGCGGGGGATTGGCCTTCTTGAAGAGAAGAAGATCCCGTTTGTGGTGAAAAGTGCCCTGCTCCCCCAGAACCGCGATGAAGTCTTGCAGTTCGAGGCATGGGCCTCTTCGCTCCCGGCAATGACCAGTCCCCCCTCCTATGCCCTGTTCTATGACCTTCGTTGCCGGCGGGACTCCCCGCAAAAGAACGAGCTGATCCGGCGCCTGCGGGTTACTCCGGAACAGGCAATCGCGTTCCTTTCCAGCGACCGGGAAGCATATTGCCGGGGCATGGAAATGTTCTGCTCGCGGTTCATGCGGGCGCCGGGAGATACCCTGTTCGACTGCGGTGCGGGCTGCGGCTGCTGCGTGGACGCGTATGGAAAGCTCCAGCCCTGCCTGCAGCTCCGGCACCCGCAAACCACCTATGATCTGAAAGCCGGGTCGCTCAAGGATGCCCTGATCCGGTTCTTCCCGGAACTCCGCACCATGAAAGCCACCAGCCCGGACTATCTCTCCCGCTGTGCCCGCTGTTTCTTAAAAGGGCTGTGCGAACAATGCCCGGCAAAATCCTGGATGGAGCATGGAACCCTTGATACCCCGGTA
>JAAZNH010000242.1 GCA_012798365.1 Methanomicrobiales archaeon
ATGTGCGGGAAAAAGTCCGTTGCCTCAAATGCCCCTTCCACGTACCGCGACGGGGAATACTTCCCGGCATACCACCGGGCAATCTCATTTGTGGAACTCTCAAGGATCAGGTCTGCAAGCACCGGGCGTTTTTCCGGGTAGAACGCCTTCCACGGATCGGGCGTCCCGAGAATCTCATCCGCACGGATCCCGCTGTACTCTTCCAGCGCATGGTTCCAGCTGATGACGTGGTGGTTTTTGTCAATGACAAACTGCGGGATGGGGGATCCCCGTACAATGCCCTGGAGCTTGCGCTCGCTCTGCCGCAGTTCATCCTCACGGAACCGGAGTTCATCAAACTGCGCCCGCATCTCCTCTTCTGCCGCGGTCAGGTTTTCGTATGCACTGCGCAACTGGTCTTCGGCCAGTTTCTGTTCGGTGATATCCCGGCCAACCGACTGGTATTCCCTCACCATCCCCTCATCCGTGAAGATCGCCCGGTCGCTCCACTGCTGCCAGCGGACCCTTCCTCCGGGAAGGATAATGCGGTGTTCAATAATCTTCTCGGGGTTTTGCGGTGTGAGGCTCAGCAGGTGGTCACGGATTTTCCCGCTATCCTCCGGGTAAATCTCCGGACGCCACTTCGTGCCAATGACCTGGTCCTGCTTCAGGCCGAAATACCGGCAGTACGCCTCGTTGACAAAGATATGGGTGCCGTCCGGGAGGAACCGGGCAATGAACTCGGTCTGGTCCTCAACAACGGCACGATAGCGTTCCTGGCTTGCCTCAAGTTCGTCCCGTGCCCGGTGCGAACCGGTCACGTCCCGGATGGATTCGATGGCACCGGTGACATGCCCACTGGTATCAAAGAGCGGGGATGCAATGAACCAGAGATAGGCACCCCGGCCCCCGTACAGGCGCTGGAGGTAGATCTCCGAGATGAGTTTATTGCCCTTGCGCATGATGTGAGGGTACTCTTTTTCGGCCTCGGCGTTCTTGTGCAGGATAAGATTGAGGAGCATCGGGCGCTTCTCACCATAAAAGGGCAGGGCATAGGACCGGTCCGTGGTGCCGAGGATCTCATCCTTTTTCACGCCGGTCATCTCTTCCATGGCAATATTCCACGCAATAACCCGCTCGTCAAGATCGATGGCAAAGGTTGCATCCGGCAGGTGGTCGATGATATCTGCCATCCGCTGGCGCGAGTCCCGCAGCTCGTCCTCGGTCTTGCGGCGCTCGATGGCGAGTTTGGTTTTATACTCCAGCTCCACAAACTGGGAGGTCGGGTCCCCGCCTTTCTGGAGATAGAAATCAGCGCCGTTGTTGATCGCCTCCATCACGATCTCCTCCCGGCCCCGGCCGGTGAAGAGTATGAAGGGCAGGCTGCCATAGTGTGCCCGGATATATTTCAGGAGCGCAATCCCGTCCATCTCCGGCATCTGGTAATCCGCGATGATGCATTCCACGCGATGGTCCTGGAGAAATGCGATGGCTGCCGCGGCAGAGATTGCGGTATCGACATGCAATGACCCGGACATCTCTAAAAACGTCCTGCCCAGTTCCAGGAGGACCGGTTCGTCATCCACGTAGAGTACCGGGTACATGGTAAATGCACAATGGATGCCCCGGTATAATACTTTTACCTGTGGGTCAGGGCATTACCATGATCCGGTCAATCCGGGACCACACGGGGAAAATGTCCTGGACCATTCTGGGGTGAACGCCCAGCATTTCCCGTGGACGGCTAAAAGGACGAATCCTGCAAAACAGAGAGAGAAAAATTATTTTGCGCCGGGCTTGGAGCCCGGGGCTGCGGTAACCACCTTGAGCGATTCGACCAGTTCGGGGATGAGTTCTGCCGGAATTCCCATGACCATCTCGGAGTCTGCAACACCGGAGAATTTCCGGGAGCCGTCACAGCCAAGCGAGAAGTTCACATTGCCGTTTAAAAACGTCTGGGCACAGGCATCGGCACAGACGGACTGGATGCCGGCAAATTCCGCGTGGATCCGGCCGCCGCGCTGGAAGAGGGTGCTCTGGGACAGTTTAAGCATGGCCCAGGGATTGCTGATAATGAGAATGACCTGGGGGATGAACGGGGCTTTCTCAAGCGGGGCATACAGGGTTGCATACGTGTAGCCGTTCTCAAGATGGGACACCCGGTCGATCGTCCGCTTGCAGGCTGCAGAGCTCTCGAACTTCCCGAGTTTGAAATAGAAATCGCCGTTCTTTAAGGTCTCGGTGATCTCCCGCAGGCCAAGCGACCAGGCTCCGCCATTGCACTCGTGGTTCTCGGAAGTTGCAAAAAAGATCTTTCCTTCGCGGCGGGCATGGTCTACCATCGTGCAGTGCCGGACGGTCTTGTCAAATTTCTGCATCCCTTCGGGGATCTCCTCTTTTTTCGTGACAAACCGGAATGCAACCGGTGAGCCGGTCAACTTCAGGGATGTTTTGAGCACCTCAGCAGCTTCGGTATAGTTAATCGGGATTTTTAAATCTGACGCCATAATTAGACCTCGTGAACCCCGGCCGGGCCGGAATTCCCCTGATACACCATGGGATGTTCATCACTTAAAACCCGCTGATTGCAGCAGGCGCCGGTACCGCGCGATGAAAAAACAGCCCGGAAAGCCCTCACGGGAACCACCGGCGGAATACCCGAAGTTTTTTCCCGTGAAAAAGGTAATATTTCTCCCGATTTCCCATTCCGGTTTTTCCCCGGCGGGAATCTGTGAGCAACTGGTGAACTATGGAATATGGAACACTCCTTGACGATGCCTTTACCTACACAAAGGAAGGCATCTTTTCAAACCTGAACCGCTGGGCAGCTCTTATTGTTGCCCTGATCTGCCTGGGAATCCCGCTCAACGGGTATGTCATGCGGATTTACCGGGGCGCAGCACCGGCACCGGAAGTGGACCAGTGGGGGACCCTCTTTATTGACGGTCTCAAGCTGATCGTTGTCGGCCTGATCTATGCCATTCCCATGATGATCGTCTGGGCGTTCATCTATGGCGGATTTTTCCTTGGGGCCATCCAGGGGACCATGGACAGCGCAGCCATGGAATCCTGGGAACCGGACCTGTACCTGACCATTCTCCTGTACGCAGTCGAGATCATTGTCGGTATCTTCGTCCCCGTCGCAGCCATCCGGTTTGCCCGGACCGGCCAATTCACCGAGGCATTCAATTTCGGTGCCATCCTTGAGACGATCGGGAAGATTGGCTGGATCGCCTACCTGATTGCCCTCATTATCATCACCCTTGTGATCAGCATCCCCATCATCATCCTCGTCATCGCGTTCATCGTTGTCGGGGGTTTCACCCTCTACGCAATGAACATGTCAGGGATTGCCTTACTCGGCCTCATCGGGGCGTTCGTTCTCGCCCTGCTCATCATCTCTCCCCTCTTCACGGTCTTCCAGGCACGGTATATGACAAAAGTCTACGAGAGTGCCGGAATCTCCCCGTAATTTTTTTCTCCACCGGGCCGGCAGTGCCATGCCCGGGCCCTCCGGAAAACATTTTTCCCCTCCTGCGGCACAAGGCTCCTGTATGAAAGATCAAGGGCCGTTCATGGTGCTGGTGATGCTAATCCTGCTTGTCACCTGCTGCGGATGCTCAGTCCCGCAGGGTCCGGCACTTCCTGGAAGTCCGGGGGGTCCCGGATCTTCCGGGGGAAGCGGGTTTGTGGGACCCGTTGCAGGGCCGGGCGGGTGCACGAGCGCTGATGATTGTAAAACCTACTGCGCCAACAACCGCGGGATCTGCGAAGCGTACTGCAGGGAAAACCCGGACACCTGCTCACAATTTGCCGGCGAGATCCCGGCCGGGAGCGGGGGACCGATGGCAGGAACCGCCTGTGATTCCCCGGAAGCAAGAAGCCGGATGAATGCCGTGATTGAAAAGGTCCTCGTGTCCCCGCCCGCGTCCACGCCCCCGCCCAACTGGATGACCAAGATCCTGCCAGCCGGCAACCCGTACCCGGGCTACTATTACAGCTGGTCCGTTGCATTCGGCCCGGCAATTGATACCCGGAAGGCCATGACATGGTCCGGCGAGGGGCAACCCCCGGTCACGCCGGGGCTTGATTACTACACGGTCGGGATATGGGACGAGGTGCCCAAGGGGGCCGGGGCAACGCTGGGAGAGCAGTCGCCGGAGTCTCTTGACCCTTCCCGCTACCAGCTTGCCGTGTTCTACACAAATGTCTCGGCTCCTTCCCAGGCAGCCATGATCAATTCGCTGCCCGACCTTACTATGACCGAGAGCGAGGCAAAGGCGTTCTTTGCATCGAAGATCAAACCATCGTTTATTGATCTTTCAACAAAGAGCCTGACAAAATCCGGCCCGAAGATGTACGAAGTGCGCTGGCATGATTCGGCAGACACCCAGGACTACTGGGACGTGCAGATCGGAACAGGATACATTGCCATCGGGCAGGGAAAAGTGTACACTGATGAATCGCTCCTGCAGGGCGATCCGGGGACCATGTGGCGGTTCCATGCCTGCCGGCCCTGCATTGGCTGTTCCGACTGGACCAAAGAGACGTCCTTGAACAAGGACTGCACGAACGCCGGCGACTGCATGGGCGGACTGTCGTGCAATGCCGGATATTGCGTGAAGCCCGGCACCGGAACGGCAGTGACCGGAGCCTCATCCTCAGGGAGCGGGATGGGCAAGGGGCCCGGAGCATCATGTTCATCTCCAGCGGATTGCGGCTCAGGTCTTTTGTGCACGAACAGTGTCTGTTCCATCCCGATGGGGCCGAAGTAATCTCCCTTTTTGTGCCAGTCACTCCTTTTTTCATTCCGGTGTGTTGCAAATCCAGACGAGCATCGTTCCGGCACCTGTAATGTTTTTATGCAAAACCGTACTACGTAATCCAGAGGTGGCCCGTTCCATGGTGTTTTCTCTTTTTACCGATATCCTGATCGTCTTCACCATAGCGCTTGTCGTCGGCCTTGTTTTCAATAAGCTCAAAGTCCCGCCGCTGGTTGCTTTTCTCCTGACCGGGATCATTGTCGGACCGTACGGGTTTTCCCTGATCCAGAGCGAGGAGCAGGTCAATAACCTTGCCGAGCTCGGCATCATCCTGCTGCTCTTCACCATCGGCCTTGAATTCTCGTTCAAGGACCTCTGGAAGATCCGGCTGATTGCGATTGTCGGGGGTATTTTGCAGGTCGGCCTCTCGTTTGCGTTCTTCTGCGGCCTTGCCCTGCTCTTCGGCTGGCCGACCGGCGAGGCAATCCTGATGGGCTTTTTGTTCTCGCTCTCAAGCACTGCTATCGTGCTCAAGATCCTCCACGAGCGCGGCGAGATTGATTCGCCGCACGGGAGCATCGCGCTTGGCATCCTCATCTTCCAGGACCTTGCCGCAATCCCGATGATCATGGCCATCCCGCTCCTTGCCAGCACATC
>JAAZNH010000243.1 GCA_012798365.1 Methanomicrobiales archaeon
ACGCAGCCGCTCAAGGATGTTGATCTGACGATTATCAAAACACAGGAGACGCGTGAAGTTAACAGTATGCGGTGTGCATTTGGAGAGGTTGAAGTAACTGAACACTTCACCGGCTACAAGATAAAACGCAGGGATACAATAATCGGCATTGAACCGCTCACACTTCCCCCGCTGACATTCCGTACCAGGGCATTCTGGTTCATCCCCCCGGCTGCTGTTGAACGGGCTGTAACCAGTGCAGGCAAGGACCTTGCCGGCGGCCTTCACGGTGCAGAACATGCAATTATCGCACTCATGCCCCTTCATGTGATGTGCGACCGGTGGGATGTCGGGGGCCTTTCATCAGCGTCATATGGTGAAACCGGCGAGCCTGCGATTTTTGTCTATGATGCATACGAAGGAGGTATCGGTCTGGCAGAAAAAGCATACAGCATCCTTCCTGATATGCTCACAAGTGCTTATGAGCTGGTCCGTGACTGCCCGTGTGAAGACGGGTGCCCTTCCTGCATTCACTCCCCCAAATGCGGAAACGATAACCAGCCCCTTGACAAGGAGGCGACCTTGCTCATCCTTGATAGGCTCTGCCAGGATCCCGGTTTCCAGAACTCCGCAGCCGGTGTTCCCCTGCCGGGAAAAATATTCTCGTGATGCCCGCCCTAATCAATGAGCACTTCGTGCGGGGCAGGGCTGGTCAGATCATCCTCAAAGATAAACAGATCCTCAATCGTTGCATCCAGGGTTCTGGCAACGTCATGCGCCAGTTTTAATGAAGGATTATATTTCCCCTGCTCCAGAAAGACAATTGTCTCCCTGCGCACTCCTACTGCCCGGGCAAGGTCTTCCTGTGTCAGGGAACGTCGCGCCCGGTATTCCTTAATTCGTGTCTGCATGTCATCCCCGGCATATAGTATCCTGTAATGATCTCTGTCAATGACATTACTAGTCATTATGGGGCAGAACCCCATTTACTCAACATCCCCTTTCCTGAAGAGCCATGCCTGGTAGAGCACTGCGGAGAGTGTAAGGACAAGTATGGAAGCGGCAAGGGCGTACTGGGTACTGAGTGTGAGGATCCCGGCTGAATCAAGCCAGAAGAGTGCTGTCATGAAGAAGAGGCCGGTCAGCCAGGCATAGGTTATGCCATAGGCTCCAATCTTTTTTGACCGCTCGTCAGATTCCG
The DNA here is from genome assembly GCA_012798365.1 of Methanomicrobiales archaeon. Taxonomy (GTDB): domain Archaea; phylum Halobacteriota; class Methanomicrobia; order Methanomicrobiales; family Methanospirillaceae; genus Methanoregula. The sequence goes on from JAAZNH010000243.1 coordinate 1,181, forward strand.
GGTCATCTCCATACCTGCGGTGACGGAGGATCCCGGTGATTAAGAATGCAAGGCCTGCACAGAGGAGCAGCGTCCCTATGATTCCATCTCCTTTGTTCATCACAAAAATGGGAATGCTGCTGATCGTTATCAGCGCCCCGACAACAATACGGTACAGGTTTCTGGTTTTCATGGTATCCAATCACTATGTTATGTATTTCTAACACCAGGATATTAATGTTATGTATTTCTAACAAAATGTGCCGGTTCATACATTAGAAAGGAAAACGGAGGATATTTCCCGGGAAACGTATGTGAAAAAAAGATTATTCTTCGACAACCGACCGGACGGACAGGAAGACCGGGCCACGGACATCGACTTTCTTTTTATTATCGGTAACGAACCGCATCGCATATTCCTCAACTTTCAGGTTAATGTCACTGGGGAGTTTTGCCATCTTGACCTGTACTGTTGTCCCTTTCCCCCCAAGTGCCTCCTGTTCAATTCGTGCTGCCGCCAGTGCTGACACTGCTGAAAGATAGGTGATTCCGGTTGTAACACCCTCAGTCCTGACCTGTTTCCATTTTTCCGCATCCGGCACGCCAAGAACCGATCCGTCATGAACAAAGATCTCGTTTGCACAGGCAGGCCCGCAGAGGCGGGCATTGGATTCGGTCTCCTCAACCACCACGTGAAGGGTTATTCCGCCTATCGTGCCTTTCCAGGCATCAAATGCGCAGGGACCCTGTGCCGCCCCGTTTGCCATGGCTACCTTTGCAATAGCCTGCGCAAGCAGTTTCCCCTCAGGTGAAACCGGTTCTTCTTTGAGGTGAACTGCCCGGGCAATCTCGCGGTCCGCGAGGGGGCGCGGGAAGAACTGCGGGTACACGAGTTGTCTTACATCATTGGCATTGTACGCGATCATCGCAAGCCGCTCAACGCCGAGGCCAAGGTTCATAACCGGGACACCAACGCCATACTCTGCAAGTGCAGAGGGTGAATACATCCCGAATGTCGCCACCTCAACCCACCCGTGGACCGGGTGCCGGGCATAGACCTCTGTCTGGGTGTCCGGCATGTAATATTTGGAACGTTTCTCGTCAGGCTGGAAGCGGAAATCGGTGTATCCGAACGCGGAGAGGAGAGCTTCGCTCACTGCTTTGCCATCGTGAATGGTCACATCATCACCGGCAACGATGCAGGATGCTGAGTGGTAGGTCATGAGCCGTGTCGGCCCCTCTGCCTGTTCCCGCCGGAAGCAGCGGTCAACTGAGAACATACGGATGGGAAGCGGGCTTTTATCCCAGATAGAGCCAAGGGTCAAAAACCAGCCGCTGGTCATGTGACTTCTGAGTGTCTGGCGGGAGGATTCCGGTGCCAGTTCCCGGAACTCCGGAAAGACCGCGTCGAGAATGTGGACGACCACCCCGTCATCAGTTTCGAGCACTTTGGAGAGCTCAAAGGTCAGTTCATCGCCATCGATCTCTGATTTCTTGTATGCATGGAGTGTTTCGCGGAGTTTCTCTTCCGTTGCAGGAGTCAGGGCCCTGCCAAGAATCTCATTGATCCTGTCCAGCCTGTCACGGGCAATACCTACGTTCGGGCGCGGGAGACCCCCGATATAGAAGACCCGGTCAAGCACTGCCATGGCTTCCGGCCCGAACTGGCGGTAGATTTCTTTCTCGTCAATGATGACCGGCACTTCGGCTTCGTCAAATCCCATTGAAAGGTAGGTTTCGCGCAGCCGGTTGATGGTGGAAAAGACGGGATGCGCCTGTGCCCGCTTGTATACCCGGCACGGGTAGGTGTCTGCATGGGCCGCCGGGGTGAGGACAGATGGCCCCTCGTGCCATGCACCTTCGAAGTTCTCGTGTGATTTCCGTTTCCATTCTTCAGGATTGAATCTCATGATATGCGCTCCAGCACAACAACTCTGCTCAGTTTGTTTTCATCCATGAACCGGTAATCGCATGCGGCTGCAACTTTCTCCGCAAAAGCCCGCACCGCGGCATGCTCCGGCATGTTCTCTCTTGCCAACCGGTTTCTACTGTATCCCAGATACATGTATCCTTTAATCTCAACAAATCTCGCGCCCGATTCCTGCAGGATCGCAGCATAGCGTTCCGGATGAAAATCGTTGAGCCCCTTTACCAGGGTTATGCGGACTGCAGAACGGCGGGAACCAAGAAGACTCAGGCTCTCATGGATGCGATCCCAGTAATCGCCCTGAGGGCGGCAGACTGCATGGTACGTTTCCCGGTCCGGCGCATCAAGGGAAACATACATCTGGAACGGGTTGCACCTCATGAGCATCTCCGGATTTGTGCCATTGCTGACCAGGAATGTAGTATAGCCGGTTTTGTTGGCGAGATCGATAAGTTCCGGGAGCCGGGAGTAAAGGGTTGGCTCACCGGAGAGCGAGATGGCGATATGCCTTGGGTCAAGCGCCTCTTCCCACATGGTTTTTGTTACCGTATTGTCAAGCACCGCGTTGTAACCGGCAAGGGCCTTTTTCTGGTACTTGTGGATACCGGCGAGGATTATTTCCGGAGGGCACTCCTCCTCTTCCTGCGGCTCATGCTCAAATGAGCGCCAGCAGAAGAGGCACCGCTGGTTGCAGAGCAATGTAGGTGTCAGCTGCACGCAGCGATGACTGTCGATACCGTAAAACTGGTGCTTGTAGCACATTTCTCCCCCCTGCAGGGCGCGTTTGCACCACATGCAGGGCTTGAGCGCAGCTGTCGAAGAGGGAGAAAAAAACTGGTATCCCTGCCTGCGCAGGGCATCACATGGACTGGATGGCATCAATCCCGAGCGTCTGGAGGGACTCTTGTAAGGTATTCTGAACAGCTTTCACGAGCGTGAGACGGCGGTCCCGGATCGATCCTTCGCTCTTGAGAACCTGCTCGTAATGATAGAACGTGTTGAACGTGTCTGCCAGTTCACGGGCATAGATGGCGAGGATGTTCGGGCGGAGCTCTGTAACCACTTTCTCGATGATCCCCGGGAAACGGGCGATCTCCTTGGCAAGCGCGATCTCCTGCTCGGTCTCGAGATCGAAACATTCATTGAAGGGCCCGGCTTTTTCCAGGATGCTGCAGGCGCGGGCGTTGGCGTACTGGATATAGGGCCCGCTCTGCCGCTCAAAATCAAGGGCCTCTTTCCAGTCAAAGACCGTACTCTTCTCCGGAGAAACCTTCACAATGTCGTACCGGATTGCAGCTAGGCCGACAGACGCAGCGATCTTCCGGCGCTCGTCTTCGGGCAGTTCCGGCCTCCGTGTGGTGACCTCGTCAAAGGCACGCTTGCGGATCTCGGTGATGAGGTCATCAGCGGAGACGAACTTGCCGGCGCGTGTGCTCATGGAGCCTTCCGGAAGGGAAACGAACTCGAAGTGGACGATCTCCGGGACTTTCTCTCCCAGGATCTTCATCGTGCACTGGAGCTGGGCCCCGATCAACTTATGATCGGCACCTAAAACATCGATAATCCGGTCGAAGTTGGCCCCTTTCCATGCATGGAATGCGAGATCACGGGCAGCGTATACGGATGTACCGTCACTGCGCCGGAGGACATACTTGTTCTCAAACCCGAATTCTGCCAGGTCGAGATACAGGGTCTCATCCTCGTGCGCCTGAGGCATCCGCTTGAGTTTGTTGATGATCCGTTCGGTGTTCCCGTTCCGGACAAAGTCACTTTCCCAGACAAAGCGGTCATGGGTAACATTGAGATCCTTCATCGTCACCTTGAACCCGTCAAGGCAGCGGGAGACTTCTTTCCTGAATTTTTTCACCGTTGCGGGGTCGCCGTTTTCCACCAGCTGCATCAGGATATTCACCTGCTGCGTAATGGACTCATCCTTCTGGATCTCCTGGTTTGCGGCAATATAGATCCTGGCAATGTGGGCATCCTCCTTCTCCCCGTCAAGTTGTTTATTGTCGAGGTTATCGAACCCCCACGCCACAATCGCGATCTGCCGGCCCATATCATTGACGTAATACTGGACCTCAAGCGGGTAACCGGCCTTCCGGAATGCCCGGGCAAGGGTATCTCCGATGATGGAGTTCCGTATATGGCCGACATGCAGCGGCCCGTTCGGGTTTGCGCTGGTGTGCTCAAGCACAACCCGGGTGGTTTTCTTCGGGAGGTTGCCATAGCCGGGTTTTACCGCGGCTTTGAGCACTTCGCTGACATAGGCTTTCCCGAAAATGAAGTTGATATACGGTCCTTTTGCTTCAATCGTTATTCCCGCAAGCTCCGGTCGTTTCCTGAGTTCTGCAACAAGCTCCTGCGCAATCGTTACCGGTGCCTGTTTCTTTGCCTTGGCAAGGGAGAACGCAACGGTGGATGCGAGATCCGCATGTTCTCCGCCTTCGACAAGGAGTGCATCCGGTAAACCGGTGATTTCCAGAATTGCGGTCTTAATTAATGTGTAATTAATGTCTGGCATTTAATATCCCGTCCTGTAGCGGAGAATTGCAGCTATTCCTCCAAATGCCGAGAAGAGGATTGAACCCTCTTCAAAGTCATCGGAGATGATCTCGACTTTCGAGCTGCTCTGGTCGGCTAGTTTTGTCAGTTCGTCAATAATATCGATCTCTTCCTCGAGCACGAGCGGGGCAGTGCACTTTGGGCAGTTACCTAAAGTGATATCTGCAACCGTTTTGCCGGCTTCAATGTTGACCGTTTTCTCGGTCGTATAATCACAGGTCTGGCACTTGATCCTGAGCCGCGACTTTCGAAGGTTTCCCGAAAGGAGGAGAATATCGACAGCGCCGATTTCGAGATTGTGCCGGATGCTCTCCTCTCCATAGGCTGCAAGGCCGTCATCCTTGACAAGCTCTTTGAGGAACCGGTCCATGAATGCCTTCTCTTTGACAACTGTCATTCCTTTGAGAGCGTCCTGCGCTGCATCAACCAGTTCGGCAAGACCGTCCTCGTTTGTATAGGCCACGTCAAAAAGGCCTACGATCCGCTTCTGGATCTCATGGTGGAGATAATTGCCGGCTTCAAACTCTTCCTTGGTCGGGCTTGGGCCCCCGATCAATACGCCCTTGAACCGCTCGAAGAAGTCCTTTTCGGCAAGGTAGATGGCACTTGAACGTTCCCCTACCTTTGTATAGAATTCATTGATGGCAATCTCACGGAGCCTCCCGAACCGCTGTGCAGACTGACCGCCTTTCCTCTGTTTTCCGGGAACTGTCGAGGTAGCGCCGCCCACCGGCTCGATACGGTTGCCGCGGAGGAAGCCCCAGTAGGCTTCCCGCCGGTCGAGAACGAGAAGACCATACACCGTCTTCTCTTCAAGCATCTGCTTGAGGGGCTCGAGTTCGAAGTTCGAGCTGCACCGGTACATGTAGAGGTTGAGCGGTTCCGGTGGCTCAATGATCGTGCACTGGAGATCGGTCCGGTCACCATAGAGCCTGACGGTTCCGCAGAAGACCGCCATGCCTTTTTCCGGCGGGCGCTTGTAGTACTTGAGGCGGGAGAGGATTGAGGAGATGGCGCTCTGGACATTGGTCTTGGTCTGCTTGCTTTTGATGTTTGCGCACTGGCCGAACTCGTCCTTGAGCTGGTTGGTCACATCATAGATCTGCTTGTCAGGGGGGATGTAGAGCGTGATAAGTTCCGTCCCGTCACCCTGTTGCAACTGGAGTTTTTCCAGGGTCTTTTTAAATTCATAGCGCTTTCGCGCGTCATCCATCTCCACTTCTTCTGCCATTGCCGGCTAATCTCCTCTTTAAAGCTATACGTTATTTACCCGCGGGAGGCATAAATTTGCGCCCATTGACCTATGATCTTCTGATCCACATCAGGATTGATGCCGTGATCCCCGGAAAATACCACGAACTGCCGTGGCTCCTGTGCGTTTTCAAAAAACTGTTTCCCATCATCGAAGGGGATAACCGGGTCCTTCTCTGCATGGAATATCCAGACCGGTCGCGGGGAAATTTTTTTGAGATAGGTGCCCGGCTCAATAGAGGCTGCAAACTGCACCGGATCTTCGGAAACACCCTCCCGTATCATGGCGTTGTACAAGCCCCAGTCTGAGGTTGATATCCCAATATACCCGGCAAAGCCCGGATCAACCCCGGCAGCTACCGCGGCATACCGGCCCCCGTTGCTTGAACCCATGGCATATGCAGGTACATGAAATCTTGAGTCCAGCAGTTCTTTTGAAGAAACCAGATCGCATATACTCAGATAGTACTGGGGCATAGTGCCTTTGGAAAATTTCTCATAATCCTGCCGTATCATCTGCTGGCCAAACGGGAGCCCCGGTGTTTCTCCCCCATTCCCCCGGGTATCAACAAAGAGGAAGGCATATCCGGCTGAAGCAAACCTGACCATCCGCTCTTCATGCCCCACCAGTGTTTCACCGGCCCCGGGTGCATAAACAATTACGGCTTTTGGCTCGGGCGGGGCTGCAAGATACGTTACAACATCCCCGTTTTCTGTATGCAGGATAATCCGGGATTTGGTGTAGGTTCCATTAGAGAAGATCGGTTCTTCGGTCACGGTAACCGGCGCACATGAGAGTGAGAGAATGCCGCTTTCATCAACAGAAAATGAGGATTTTTCCGGTGCCGGAGTGCTGGCACACCCCGACACAAGAATACAGCCGATAAGCAGCAGGGCCGGGATGAATTTACAGAACCTCACGTTCAGCACCCAAGGCAGCGATAGATCAGGCAGATGGTCTTGGAATCAGTGATCCGGCCATCGCGTACCATGCCGGGAAGATCTGCTACCGGAACATCAATGACCTCGATAACCTCATCCTCGTCCTTTTCGAATTCCTGGGACGGAGTAAGCCCACGGGCTTCGTACAGGTAGATCTTCTCGTCCGTGTACCCCGGAGTGGTGATGATAAATCCACGGGGTTTGAGTTCGGTTGCTGCAAAACCCGTTTCTTCAATAAGCTCCCGGCCTGCTGCCGACAGCGGGTCTTCCCCTTCTTCCAGCGCCCCGGCCGGGACTTCAAGGATATAATCATCGATGGCGTACCGGTACTGCCGGAGCAGTTTGCATCGGGGTCCCTCAAGAGGGAGGATCGCCACCGCATCGCTTGGATGCACGATTATTTTCTGCCGTTCAATCCCGTTTGGCAGGCTGACGTTCCGCTGCTCGATCCAAAGGCGTCTTCCGCGAAATATCTCCATTCAGGCCTCGTATTCTATCGGATCATCTCTCCCGACGGCCGCGAATGCCTCCTTGCGGAAGTGACACGACCCGCAGGTGCCGCAGGCTTTTCCCTCGTTCCGGTAACAGGACCAGGTGTGTTCATAGGGCACACCAAGCTCAAACCCGATACGAAGGATATCGGTCTTGGTCATCCGGATAAACGGGGTGATGAGAGATATCTTTGTTGTCTCTTTTGTCCCGAGATCGATAACCTTCTGGAATGCTTCAATGAACTGCGGGCGGCAGTCCGGATAACCGCTGTAATCAAGCGACTGGACCCCGATAAAGATTGCATCGGCGCCCCGCGCCTCGGCAAAACTCGTTGCAATGGCAAGGAGGTTTGCATTCCGGAACGGCACATAGGTATTAGGAACATGCGCCCGTGCCGGGTCGAACTCTTCAACAGGCATTTCTTTATCCGTAAGGCTGCTGGCGCCGAATTGAGCAAAATATTCGAGGCTGATCTCAACAAACGCCTCAGCGTCCAGGAGTTTGGCGATCTTGCGCGCACAGGCGAGTTCCTTTCCTTGGGTTCTCTGGCCATAGTTCAGGTGCAGGGCAAGGATATCGTACCCTTTGCTCCTTGCAAGGTACGCAAGGGTAGATGAATCCATGCCCCCGGAGAGAAGACAGACTGCTTTCATTACTGTACCCCCAGGATCTTGTGTAGCTGGAGCTGGAACCGGACTGGCAGGCTACTGGTGAGAATGAACCGGACAATCGGTTTGTAATCGGTACCAAAAACCGGAGAGAAGAAAACCTCCCCTTTGATGGGGTGATTCTTCATGACCTCCAGTGCATATTCGCAGTCAGCCTCATCCCGAACAACGAATTTGACACTGTCTTCTGTCCGGATTTTTTCAAGAAGATCTAAATCGCTTTTCACACCTGAAGACGGGCACTTGACATCCATGCAGATCGAAGCATATGGCTGGAACCGGGAAAAATCTAGGGTTCCGTTGGTCTCGATATCGATCGTTGTTCCACGCTTGTGAAGGGAGATGAGGAGACGTTCCAGTTCCTCTTCCTGCAGCAAGGGTTCGCCTCCGGTGATGCACACGTACGGGGGATTGGTGCGCCAGACCTGTTCCAGAATGGAATCCAGGCTCATCTGCATGCCACCGGTTTGTGAAGCGGGGGTATCACACCAGCGGCACCGGAGGTTGCATCCTGCCAAGCGGATAAACAGGCAGGGCCTGCCCTGGTTGATGCCTTCCCCCTGGAGGCTTTTGAAAATCTCTGCAATTTTCATTCACGGAGCTCGGCACAGGATGTCGGGGATTCCCAGACCCGGATTTTTGGAACTGTTGCCTTAATGCCATGGTCCCGGCAGGTTGCATAGAGATCATCGCGGATGAGTGATGCGATCAATTCGCTTGTCGGATCTCCGGGGGTTGTAATGACCGGGTGAAATTCCCGGATGCGGGGAACCATGGGGTCATCACGGTTGAGGATGATCTGGTGATCATATTTGTTGATTACCTGCTTGATGAGGCTGTAATCGATCATGATTTGGGTTGCCGGATCCGGCTCGCCTTCCATCCAGACCTCGATTTTCAACCGGTGCCCGTGGAGGTTGGCACACTTCCCGTTATAATGGAGCAGGCGGTGACTCGTGTCAATCTGCACCTCTTTATAGATCCCGGTTTTCATTGCTCATCATTGACCTCAGGATCATATAATCTTATTATCGCGGAAGATCCATAGTATAAGACAGTCAGGTGGAGTGCCAAACTTATAAATCGATCACCCGCGTTAGTACATATCCCAGTGTGGGTTATCGATAACCACAAAAACAACCAAAATGAGGCTATTTAATGGGACAGGGTAAATTCGCAGCCAGAAAACTGGTTCGGGACTCAAATAAGTTCCGGTGGGCAGACAAGAACTACGCCCGCCGCGAGCTTAATCTCGATGTAAAGTCGGACCCCCTTGAGGGAGCTCCGCAGGCGAGAGGTATCGTACTTGAGAAGATCGGTGTTGAGGCAAAACAGCCCAACTCGGCCATCCGGAAGTGCGTGCGCGTCCAGCTGATCAAGAACGGCCGGCAGGTCAGCGCATTCGCAGTCGGCGATGGTGCCATCAACTTCATTGATGAACACGATGAAGTCGAGATCGAAGGCATCGGCGGCCGTCTCGGCCGGTCCATGGGAGATATCCCGGGCGTCCGGTATGTCGTGACCAAGGTGAACAACGTCTGCCTCCATGAAATGGTAATTGGCAGGAAAGAGAAGCCGCGCAGGTGATCATAAATGTCAGAAGCAGCAGCCGGAAAGAAACTCCTGTTCAACCAGTACGATGCAGCCGATGTCAAGGTTAATGACCCCAGCCTCGTGCGGTATGTAAACCTCACCGCCCAGATCATCCCCCACTCCTGCGGCAAGTTCTCCCGCCAGGAATTCGGCAAGAGCAACATGATGATTGTCGAGAGGCTCATCAACCGCCTCATGCAGACCGAGAATAATACCGGAAAGAAGCAGCTTGCAATCCGGATCGTGCGGGATGCATTCGACATCATCCACAAGAAGACCAAGCGCAACCCGATTGAAGTGCTGGTCGAGGCAATCGCCAACTCAGGCCCCCGCGAAGAGACCGTCCGCCTGAAATATGGTGGTATCAACGTCCCCAAGTCGGTCGACACCGCACCTATGCGCAGGGTTGACATTGCAATCCACTTCATTGCCGAAGCAACCCTCAAGGGCTCCAGCTCCGGTAAGAAGAGTGCAAGTGCAGTTCTCGCTGACGAGCTCATCGCTGCCTCCAAAGGCGACATGAAGTGCTACTCGGTCGGGAAAAAGGAAGAACGCGAGCGCATTGC
>JAAZNH010000244.1 GCA_012798365.1 Methanomicrobiales archaeon
AACGACAGGGCGGCACCCGGCATGCTTCGTAAGATGTTTTAATGCCGGCCTCCAAGAACTTCCCGCGAAAACCATGCTCTTTCTTTCAGACCGGGAACAACAGGAGTGGCGGGCCTGTGCCGATGAGATCCTCAGGGAAAACCCGGCCCCGGATGCCTATGACGCAAAGGTCCGGGCCAACCTGGTTGCGGCATTTCACTTTTACATCGCCATGTTCCTTGGCGCGAACGGAAAGGGAGAAGAGGCTGTCCGCTGGGCCGCATCTGCTGTCCTGAAAGAAGACGATGGCCTCCTTGGCTGTGCCTATCTCTTAGGATTCCTTGAGCGCCACAATCACCAGCTCATAAAACCGGCACTGGTCTTTGCAGACCCCCGGCCGTTCATCCATTTCACCACGGTTCCCCTCATGAGCGAGGCACGCAAAAACTTTGTCCGGCACTGCGGCCGGTCACTCCCGCACTTCCCGCACCCGGTCCGGTTCATGGATATCGGCTGCGGCAACGGGGCGCTGACGGTGGCAGTACTTTCCCACCTTCTTACGATCCGGAAGATCACCGGAATTAGTGAGATCCTGCTGGTTGACCCGTCACCCGCGATGGCTGAACTTGCAAAAAAGACAATCCAGGACGCATTTCCCGGATTACGTATCACCACAGAGACCTGCCGGATCCAGGATTGTTCCGGCAGCCTTGACACCAGGTACGATATTGCGCTCAGCTCGCTTGCGTACCATCACATGCCCGCCGGAGACAAGCGCATCCACCTTGCCCGGCTCAAACCCTGGATCGACCACTTCCTCCTCTTCGAGATGGATGCCGACATCGACCTGCCGGAACAATACTCGCCGGCGCTTGCCCTTGCGGTCTACCAGTCGTATGCCCGGATCTTTGACCGGATCTATGCCCATGATGCCCCGGTTGAAGTGGTCAACGAATGCATCGACATGTTCCTGATGACCGAAGTTATCTCCATCCTTACCGAACCCCGCGGGATACGCAGCGACTACCACATGCTGCGGGACCAGTGGAATGACCTGTTCCAAAAGGTCCTGGGCCCGGAATTTACCCGGCTGTGCGATGCATCCTGTTATTCTGATGAATACCTTACCATGATCGGCATCCATTATGGCAGGGACCGGCAGCCGGGCGGGGATTCGGGCTGCAGGAATTGACCCGGTAATCCTTTTGGCCCATCACGCAGAAACACTACACCGGAAAACGGGAATATGCAATATACAAAAACACCTGCCGCATTCATTCTCCGGATCGATTGCGGCGAAGAGATTGCCGGCACCCTCTCTGCATTCTGCCGGGAGCAGGGAGTATCGCTTGGCACCGTCCAGGGAATCGGGGCTGTCAGCAGGGCCGTGATCGGCCTGTTTGAGACCGCTACAAAACAGTACCATACCACGACACTGGAAGGGGACTATGAAATCACCTCCCTGCTTGGCACCATCACGACTATGAACGGGGAACCGTACCTTCACCTGCACGCAACCCTCTCGGATGCATCATATCATGCATTCGGGGGCCACCTCTCATCAGCCGTGGTGAGCGGGACCTGCGAGATCGTTATTG
>JAAZNH010000245.1 GCA_012798365.1 Methanomicrobiales archaeon
CCCCGCTCGGGCTTGCGGATGGCATCTATACGGTCTATGCGGTGACCCGGCCGGTATCGCAGAAGGATCTTGTGGAAGGAGTGTTCAATTCCACCTCAGTCATTCTCCAGAAATCCATCATGCTGACTGAGGTCTCACCGGTCTCCGTTCGCCGGGGGGAGAGGTTCTTTGTCACCGGGCAGAGCCCGGACTTCCCGCTTGACGATGCAGTCCAGGTCTGGATAATTGGGAAGAATTTCATCTGGAATGCCACAACCCCGGTTGGAAGGGATGCAAAGTTCTCGCAGAAGATTGATACAAAAACGTCAGAGGATCTTCCGGAAGGACAATGCTGGATCATTGTCCAGCACCCGAAAGCGCATGACCTGAATATTGTGATCGGCGATGACTGGGTCCGTTTGAGACCCTACCAGGGCGATGAACAGGCACTGTTCAGGATCCGGGGCCCGGGAAGCCTGCAGGGCCGGGATGCGAAAGACGCCCTCCTTGCAGCGTTTGATGATCCGGCTGTTGATGATGCCTATGTCATCATCCCGCTTCTCGTGAATAAGACACAGATCACTGCATATGCACTCGCTGATGAACCCGCGGCTCCTGTGGCATCGCAGGCACCCCCGGCCCCTGAAGGCGGGGAGCCGGCATTGCAGGCAGCCACGACAGCGCACCCGGAAACTCCTGCTGCAGCGGTCCCCGTCCAGCCGCAGAACACGGATCCGGTGCCGGTAAAAACAAAAGCTGCCATGGTTCCGTACGCAGCGATTATTGCATCGGTGCTTGGCTGCGGAATTTTTGTGAAAAGTAGGAAATTCAAAATTAAAATTTTTTAGTGCCGGTTTTTTGTTGAGGCTAAAAAAAATAAAAAATTTTTTCCAGTAGCTATTATTTTTAAAACTGTTGACGTTCTCGGGGTTCAGTCCCGCCACTAGGGCACCCCCTTTTGCGATGACGACGTATTACCTGTATCGGGAAATTATTCTCCACGGAGCAATCATCCTAATGGAGCCGCCGCGGGGCGCCCTTCGGGGCGGCGGCCGTGCTCTTTTCCGGGGTATGGGGGCATCAGCCCCCATCTTAGTGATAGGTGTTTTCTACTGAATTTTTTTTAAATTTTTTTCAAAATTTTTGAGAAAATTTTTTCGCCAATTCTGGTAATCAAATTTTTTTGATCTGTTTTTTGATTTTTTCTAAAACATTTCCGGTTTTTTTAATCCCCCTCTGCCAGGATTTGTTTGGAGTAGATTCAATGGGTCAGGCAGCAATAACGCGTTCCGAAGGGGGATGAGAATACAGGATCCCGGTTCTTCCCCTGTTCAAGAAGAGGGCATCTCCCTGCAGGTCACCATCTCCGACGGAGTGTTCCTCAGGGGCAGGTGCCCGGGACCTCTTCCGGAAGGAGTTCTCCGACGTGAAAATGGAATAGCCGCGTTCCTTGGGGCACGAGGGCTATATCGAGTTTCAATACAGGATCCGACAGAATGCAGATACGGGACCTTTTTCGCTGGGTGATTTTTGGCGTACCCGGAGGGTAGTGCAGGTGGTCGTGCATGGTGGAGATTCGCCCGCCAAACTGTGCTATTTAGTGTCAGCATTCTCCGGCGTAAACTCCACAGGAAACGATGGATATATAGTTGCATTTTCGCGAAATATGGATGTCGGGGAGGGAAAAAGGGGGAAAAAGGAGGCTGAAATGAGCCCGGATGGGTTACACTCCTGATCGATACCCGTGTGGGAGGATGCCCACCTCCCAAAACCCCTATCACCCCACCCCTCCAACATGGTAAACAACCATGGGTTGCACTCCCCCGGAACATCCCGGCAGTTACGACAAAAAAGATGTACTGACCGGGCCCCCGTTCTATCTCAAAGAATTCGAGGACTCGTACCGGTACATCATCGACGAGTACAACATCGAACCAAAACCCGTTGCCATCTTCATGCCCTGTGCGGTGCGAAAACCCTACAGCGCCAGCCCGAGCCACCAGCTCATCCGCTCCATCATCGGCCAGGTACTCAAACCGGACGAGTATCATATCGTGATCTTCGGCACCTGCGGGATCGTTCCTGCAGAACTGGAGGAGATGTACCCGTACGCCCATTACCAGTACATGCTCGGCAAATGCAAAGATCAAAAGACGCTTGATGATTTTCTTGCCATTGAAACCGATCGCGTTGCCGGGTACCTCACCAAGACCCAAGACACGTACCAGTACCGTATCGGGTACTGCATCGGCCTCTTCCGGCAGGCGCTCATCAAAGGCTCGGAACAGTCCGGTGTTCCCATCGACCTGCTCCGGCCGAGCCGGGACATGATCAACAAAGTTGTGGAAGAAGGCGACTGCATTTTTGAAGAAGGCAGCCTTTCCATGGAAGAGTACCTGGGCGAGTTCTGCGACAGCCTCATCGAATTCCGGAACACGCACCTGCGATGATGAACCGGATCGTGATTGATCCGGAAAAATCACAACCCGATTGAAATTGTAAAACCGGATCGTGATTGATCCGGAAAAATCACAACCCGATTGAAATTGTAAAACCGGATCGTGATTGATCCGGATCAGTTTTCACTCGCGATCACAGTTGTGATTGAAATAAAAAAACCGGAAGTCGATTGAAAAATTTTTAGCACGATCTGATTGATCCGGAAAAATCACACCTTGATTGCAAAAAGTTAAGCTGATCTGCAACAAAAACCAAAGGACACTTTCGACGGAGCCTTCGGATAATCACCGGTTTTTCAGTCAAGGTCTGCTTGAAAAATTTTATCCGGAAGTCGATTGAAAAATAATGCTCTGTAGAAAACCTCAACCCAGCAAAATAGAATAATCCTGTCCAGATTGGCGAGAATGATCTTACATGAGATTTCTTTCTTCTGGATTTGGAATGACCGAGCTTTCAGGTCAGCCCCGAACCTTCTCTTGAGTACCGAGAATTTGGTTTCAACCAGGACTCTTTTACGGTATCGGTTGAAATCGAAATTATCGGTCATTTCTTTCCGGTATTTGCCCCAGATATTCGCGGTATTTTTCCAGGCTCGTGTCGGGATAACAGAATCCGCATTCAGAGTTTCGCGGATCAACTTGTGTATTTTTTCAGAATCGTATCCACGGTCCATGACATAACAATCGGATTTCCGAAGTCTGTGACATTTTTTCAGGAGTATAAGTGCATGTTGGGATTCATGAACGCGGTTTTTAGAGATCATGAAACCGGTGATAATCTGTTGATCAGTGTCAACAACAATCGAAGTTTTCAGGAAATGTTTTCTCATCTTTCCCGTTCTGATAGAGTAATAATGACTGGAATATCCGCTGGTGAATCCGGAGGAATCGATGGCGGTTATCGGAATTGATCCGTCATCAGAATAGAATTGTTTCAGAGTATTTTTGAAGAGAAGATCGAGGTAGATTGGCTTGATCTGGCAGAGGAATTTCTGGAGGGTAGTGAAGTGGGGGCTCTTCTGAAGTCCGATCTCCTGGCGGATTCGATCCATTTCTTCGAGATCGCAGATGACTGTACGATAATCCTCTTTCCGGTACTCTTTGAAAAGGAGAATGGTCAGGAGCTGGTGCTGGGTATAATCTCTCCTCGAATATTTACAGGAATACGCTGAGAGATGCGATGACCGAACCAATGAGTATGCATGTTTGATAAAACTGATAAACCGGCCAGATGATTTCTTAATCGTCTCCTTGCTATTTGACGACACATCAAAGTAAGGAGACACTGTACCTTAGATCTTTCGGTCCATTCTGGCACACTTTTCTATCGTGAATCAAAGCATTTCTACAGAGCAAAAAATAAAATTCACAACCCGATTGATTTTTAAAAATCAGATCGTGATTGATCCGGATCAGAATTTCAATTGCGATCGTGATCGTAGCTGCAAAAATAAAATCGGAAGTCGATTGAAATAAAAAATTCACAACCCGATTGAAATTGCAAACCCGGAACCTGAAGATCGATACCCTGATATCCCGGCCAACACCACATCAGCATGATACCAATGTCCGATGAAGCACCCCACATACCCGGGTTCATGCAGCAGATGGGTGAATCCATAACAAAAACCTCCCGGACCCTTGACCCGGCACAGATGGCGGCGTTCTTTACTGCCATCCTCACCGCAAAACGGATCTATGTCACCGGTGCGGGCCGCTCGGGTCTTGTGGCAAAAGCATTTGCGCTCCGGCTCATGCACCTGGGGTACGATTCCTATGTTGTCGGCGAGACCATCACGCCTGCATTCCAGAAAGGCGATACGCTCGTTATCTTCTCCGGGTCCGGTGAGACCCCGTCAATTGTCTCGATCGGCGGCACTGCACGGGAGCTCTCCGGCACGATCTGCGTCATCACCGCAATGCCGGACTCGCGCATCGGCATGATGGCCGACCTCATCGTGAACCTCGGGGATCCCACCGGCACCTACCTCCATGACAAAAACTCGTACGAGGTCCTGCAGCTGACCGGCAAATACCGGTCCATCACCTCGGCCTTTGCCCCGCTTGGCACCATGTTCGAGACCATGGCCCTTGTCTTCTCCGATGCGGTCATCAGCGCCCTGATGGAAGCAAAGAAAGATGAGATCGCACAAATCCAGGATCGGCTCAGCAATGTGGAGTGACCGCAGGCCGGTCTCCCGTTGCTAAAACGGGGACAGGGCCTTCTTGTGCGCCCCTGTGATCCCGGCCGGACAAAACCGGGCGCAAAACGGGCCCGGCCGGTGCAAATGTTTTTAACAGAACCGTTCTCACACTATCAGAAGCACATGGACTGGGGTTCCTGGCAGTGAAGTGGCACGCTCTTCTTGTGACGGTAATTCTTGTTATCGCGATATGTGCAACAGCCTGCACCGATGAGGTGAGCGATCAGGTCCCGCCTCCGCCACCGACCGGCCGGGTCCTTCCCGGGCAGGTTTTGTACCAGATTGGTGATGTAACCGGGGACGGGATCGCACGCGGGACCATCGACACCATCACCATTACCGTCGGGCTTGTGTCCGGGGCAGATCCTGTCAACATGGAGAACGTATCGATTGTGTATGCCGATGCAATCCGGACCGAGAGCCTGCTGCCCATCCAGGGCCTCCGCGGCGATCCCCCGTCCGGGGCATGGGGCGTCCTTTCCGTGAAAGACGAGATCGGGCTCCCGAACAACCGGCTCGAATACGAGGAAAAGTATATGATCCGGATCAACCCCAAAGCCCCGCTTGTCCCGCGGCAGCTCGTCACGATCATCGTGAAAACGCCGGCCGGCACGCCCCTTACCATCCGGCGTATCTCTCCGCCAACCATCGCGGCTCATGATAATATCCTTGCCCCTATGTGACGTAACGGCCCGCTCCCTTTTTTTAAGATGCGCCTGACTACAAACCTCATATCCTAGTAACCGCAAATCAACGTACATGCAGTGTCCCGCCTGCGGTTATGACGGCATCAATGAGGAGTCGTGTTTCTGTCCCCGGTGCCGGTACCAGTTCCAGGTGCCCGATGACGAGCCCTGGCCGGAACCGGTGGTGTACGCTCCGGTAACGCCGGAACCCGCGCATGCAGAAACCGCTGAAGGTTTTTCCAAAAAAGAGATCCTCCGGCTCAAAGTCCAGCTCCTTCCCTCAACCCTGATCGTGCTGGTATCGAGTACGATTCTCATCTATACCGCAGTACCGCAGCTGGCCGAACTCCGCGTTACCCTGCAGGGAACGGTCATCCAGGCCGGCGGCATCATCTCCGGTATCGCAGGTGCCTGCATCGCGCTCGTGTTCCATAGCGTGATGCTCTGGCGGATACGGCGGGCCTGATCCCGCGCTCCCGGCTTTTCGCATCCCGTTCCCCGTGCCTGGAACGCAGGCTAAAAAAGTTTTTCAGGTCCCGGCCTGCTGCAGCTGCGCCCACATCAGGCCGACAGCAAATGCCGTGAAATATTCCGCTTCGGAAAAGCCGGGATCTTTTGTTTCGAGATCGGCAAGGGCTGCTGCTTTTGCATCCGCACCCTCGCCATAGTCTCCCTGCAGGAATGCCCCGCAGACTTCCGTGACATCGAACGAAAGCCGTCTCACCCGCACGAGGGCGTCGCGGCAGGCTTTTGGCGGAGCCTGGGGGACAGCGTCGCGGATCCGGTTGAGAAGATCATTGTCGTCCGGCACCGGGCAGGACGGCGGCGAGCGGCCCTTGTGGAAGATGAGGGAGAACGCCGCTGACAGGGCCTCGTCCGCTTCCGGGGATTTGGTGTGAGGGGCGGGCATCGGGACTCTTACCGTTTCTGTTCCTGCTGCCGGCGCTTCAGCACCGGGCTTGTGCGGATTGCCTGTTCGAGCGGCTCCAGCATGTGTTTTTTCATATCCTGCTCAGTACTCTTGCGGGCCTGAGGGATGCTGAGGAGCAGCGAGAGGGATGTTGTCCGGACCCGGTCGCCAAGATGATCCGTGGGGAAGTCATAGAGCCCGTGCTGTTGGTAATACGCGTCATCGGCCTTGAAAACCGCCCGCATCCCGGCATAAAGTTCGTCGCGGAAGACCTTTTTTCCCGCAACCGACGGGAACCCGCCCGGCGCAACGTACCCGCTCTTTGCAAGCCGGAGGGCCCGGTCGGCAAGCGTATCGATCCGGGCATCGATCGCGGTTGAGTTCTCGTCTTCATCGGATACAAAACCGGCCAGTGTGGATCCCTGCACGGCAACATACGATGTGAGAACCTCGCGCAGCGTCTCGCACTGCGAGAACGGGCCTTCAATGATAAACCCGACCGGCCTTCCGGCCAGTGAAGGCACATGGCCTTTGAAGAAACTCCGGTCAAAGACCTGCTTGAAATCCGCGGAAAGGTACCGGTCCTTCACGTACCCGGCAAAGATGACGATGTCTGCACCCAGCACGGTTGTGTTCCAGAAATTGACAAACCCGTCGGTATACACGCAGCGGTTTTCGAATGCACAGCGGCAGCAGCCAAGGCAGCCGCCTTTCATCTCCGCATCCTCGAGCGGGATGACGAGCGCTGCTGTGCCAAAGCAGGACGCAGCCCGGGTCACCATCTTCTCAAGGTTCGAGCCGGGCCGGGCATCGGTCAGGATCACGGCTTTTTTACCGGCTGTATCAAGGGGCATCGGGATTCCCCCCGGCCGGTACTGGTAAAGGGTACGGTTGACCGGCGGGTAGAACCGCTGGACAGCGGGCCTGCGGGAGGCCTGGTCAAAGAAATCCGCGCCAAAGAGGAGGAGTTCCTCCTGGTGTTTTTCCGAGGTGAGGTCATTCATCTTTGCCATGAACGGCCCGCCCCAGAGCATACCAAGGTCTTCGGCAACTGCATGGAGGTACGCGGTTGCGGTCTGGTCGAAGAAATGGATGGAGGTCGTGATGGCGGCAGCATATTTTCCGGTAAAATCGCTTTTTGCGTTTTTTGTGAAGAGGAGTTCAAAGAACCGCTTGAACTGCGCTGGCACAAGCATGTAATAAACCGGTGTTGCAAAAAGGATTGCATCAGCAGAAGAGATCGATGCCATCACTTTTCTGAACGCTTCCTCATCCATCTCAAGAGCCGTGATCCGCTGGCCGACATGTTCGACAATAAAAGTATGGCCGGGGAAAGCCAGTTCAAGGAAGCGGACATACTGCATGGTCACGCTGTCGCTTCCCTTGGGACTGCCGTTCAGTACACAGATCTTCATGGTCTTCACACGCTGGTATCTCCATACAACGGCAGGGTGGATTAAAGTGACGAAACCATTCCGCGTGCAAAGAAAGATCCGGGAAATTGGTGCGAAATAATTTTCACAGAAACAAAATTTTTTACCATAACACCCTGCAATGCATACGCATGATATCCGTATCACGTTCCGGGCGCATCGTCCCCGGGCTTATCGCACTGGGCATTCTCCTGGTGCTCATCGCATTCACTGCAGGCTGCACCCAGACCCCGGCAACGCCGGTAACCCCGGCGCCCACGACCGCTGCACCCGCGGTTACCCCAGCGGCCCCGGTTGCCGGCATGGCAAACCCGGCATCGGTTGCCTGCGGGCAGGCTGGCGGGAGGACCGAGATTAAGAAGGATGCAACCGGCGGCGAGTATGGCATGTGCACGTTTGCCAACGGGACGACCTGCGAGGAGTGGGCGCTCTTCCGCGGCGAGGGATGCAAGCCCGGCGTAGCAGCAGCTGCAACCACTGCTCCTGCTGTTGGCATGGCAAATCCCGCGTCTGTTGCCTGCGGACAGGCTGGCGGAAAGACCGAGATTAAGAAAGACGCAACCGGCGGCGAGTATGGCATGTGCACCTTTACCAACGGGACAACCTGCGAGGAGTGGGCACTCTTCCGCGGCGAAGGGTGTAAGCCCGGCGTAGCAGCAGCAGTCACCCCGGAAGGCAAGAAGATGGTCACGTTCACTGATGCCGATACTGGCAAAACCTCTGATATCCCAAAGGGATCAACGTTCGCTGTTGAACTCGCCGAGAACCCGACAACCGGGTTCCAGTGGAATGCAACGCTCTCCCCTGGCCTTGAACTGGTCTCTGACAATTACCAGACCAGCCAGCATGCCGAGGGCATGGTCGGTGTCGGCGGGACCCGGACATGGATAATCCTTGCAAAGGACACCGGTTCGCAGAAGTTCTCCGCGGTCTACAAGCGCTCATGGGAGGCAACGACCGGCAGCGAGAACTCCTTTGTTGTCAACGTAAACGTTGTGACCGTGTAAGACTATCATTCCAGCCTTTTTTTTAGAAAAAAGGCCACAAATTCTCCTTTTTTCCCGTTGTGTTTTTTCACGAATACCTTTTTATTTCCACAGTGCAATGGAACGGTATTATGGTTTGGATACAGGTCTGGTCAGTTCCGCATGAGTATATCCGGGCGGAAAAGATCGAATCCGTATACTACCGGACGCTCACCAAAGGGCGCAGCGAGGACTGGATCGAGATTCTCGTCCGGCCGATGGAAAAGCCGGTCCTGCAGGTGTGCCTGAATATTGGCGCCGACCCGAAGACGGGGGAGGAAAGGAAGGCCTGGCACCAGCTTGCAGAACGGCGGGCCGGCCTGGTCCTTGAAGAAGTGATCCGGATCATCAGCGATAAGGAGCACCGGACGAAGATGGTATCTCTCAAGGATCTCGTTGACCTTGATTTTACCGAAGAAGCTCCCACATCCCTGGACATGGAGATCTGGGTCTGGAACCTCCCCTGCCAAACGTGCGGGAAGGAGACGCCGGTGGTGTACCCGGTGGGTGCATTCTTTGGCTACATGCTGGAGTTCAATTTCCTCTCAAACCTGCCCCGGCTCCTGGCGGAAAAATTCCGGTTCTTCAAAAAGGGGGAGGGGAGCACAAAAGAGGCCGGGGAATACCACAATACCTGCATCCACTGCGGTTCAGCCCAGCCGGACTGGCGCGTGATGGAGTCGTACCTGGACCTTGCAACACACCCGGACCAGGTCAGTGAAAAATCCCATATCACCGTCCCGCTGACCGAGGCGGAAAAAGCGGAATATAAAAAAGCCGGGATTGACCCGGACTGGTAATTTTCTGTATCCGTTTTTTTTATTTTCAGTTTTTTTTGCTCTGTAGAAATCATTTTTTTATCTGTTGACGTTCTCGGGGCTCCGCCCCGTCACTAGGGCACCCCCGGTTGCGATAACGACGTATTACCAGTTTTGGGAATATTATTCATGAATGAGTGATCCTCTCATTGAG
>JAAZNH010000246.1 GCA_012798365.1 Methanomicrobiales archaeon
CCTATCGCACCGGTACAGAACAGGCTCTGCAGATGGCTACGTTGGTCCTCGATGCAATGCGTACGGGGGGCATTTATGATCATCTTGGCGGCGGGTTCCACCGGTACGCAACCGACCACCGGTGGCGGGTGCCGCATTTCGAGAAGATGCTCTATGACCAGGCCCTGCTCCTTGAGGCATATACGGAAGCCTGGCTGGTAACAAAAAACCCGGAGTACCGCTCAACAGCAGAATCCATTGCCACGTATGTCCTGCGGGACCTGACCTCCCCCGAAGGGGCGTTCTTCTCTGCGGAAGATGCCGATAGTGGCGAAGGCGAAGGAGCGTATTATGTCTGGACGCCGGAGGAGCTGGGGCAGAGTCTTCCTGCACCGGATGCAGCTATTGCCCTGCAGGTTTTCGGCCTCGCACAAGGCCCGAACTTTTCCGTTCCCGAGAGCGGCAGGACAGCAAATGTCCTGTTCCGGGCTGGCACTCCTCCCGATCCGGAAACGCTTGGGCGAATCCAAAGCCAGCTCCTTGATGCACGGAACAGACGTATGAGGCCCCGGCGCGATGAGAAGATCCTCACGGACTGGAACGGGCTGATGATCGCAGCACTGGCAAAAGCGTCTGTCGCATTCGGGGTGCCGGCCTATCGTGAGGCAGCAGAGCGGGCAATGGCATTCATCAGCTCCCGCATGGAAGCAGCAGATGGTTCCCTGCTCCACCGGTTTTATGATGGCGATGCCGGGATCTCCGGGTTTGCTGATGATTACGCAGCAATTATCCGGGCCCGGCTTGCCCTCTATGATGCAACCTTTGATCCCGGTTGGATTTCGCGTGCAGAACAGACCTGCCGGTATTGCCATGATTATTTCACCCGCCCGGGCAGCGGGGGATTTTTTTCAGTGCAACGGGACCAGGAAGAACAGCTCCTGGAACGGAAGGAGGTCTATGACGGGGCGATACCCTCGGCAAACTCCCTGATGCTGATGAACCTGGTACGGTTGTTCCATCTTACCGGAAATCCGGCGTACCAGGTGAGTGCGGAGAGCCTGGCAGGGTCGTTTGCAGGAACCGTACAACAATCCCCGGCTGCATATACGGCATTCCTCTGCGGGGTGGATTCACTCCTCGGCCCCGCTGTGGACATTGTGTTAACCGGTGATGACACCCTTCCAGAAAAAACCGCGATGGTCCATGAGATCCGTAAGGGATTTTATCCCCGGCTGACGCTGCTTGTCCGGTCATCCGGCACGACAACCCGTCTTGATGCAGTGGCACCGTTTACCCGGGATATGACAGAAGAAGCCGGGACAATTTCTGCATATGTCTGCCAGGGAACAACCTGCAGCCGGCCGATACATGACCGGTCAACATTACACCAGATGCTGAAGGAAATTCACTGATAGTAAAAAAACCAAAAAAATGAACCAAGAACACTGAAAAAAACCAGATGGAAAAATACTGCTCTGTTGAAACTCTCAAGAGAGATGATGGGGGCTGATGCCCCCAAACCCCAGAAACGAGCACGACCGCCGCCCCGAAGGGCGCCCCGCGGCGGCTTCAATTAACGGATCACTTCGGTCTGATTATTTTCCTAGTTCTGGTAACACGTTGTCATTGTAATAGTCCGTGACCTAGTAACCGGGAAAATTCCTCGCACCGCAAAGGCTGTTTTAAGAAAAAAAAAGAATTTTTCCAGAGCAGCACAAAACAGGTCCGCTGTTGGAAAAATTATTTCTCCAGAGCAAAAAACAAAAAAATCGACCTGAAACACGGAAAAGAAAATCTTAAAAATAACGGGCGGGTTTAGAGGTTCTTGAGGGCAACGATGTCCTTGACACCATTGAGCTTCCAGACAAGCGAACGCTCTTCTTCAGCAATGGCAATCGGTGCGTCCATCGGGGAATGACCCAGCGCCGCAAGGATGTTGCACGAGAGGTTGCGTTCAACGATCAGGTCAACGAATTTCTCCCGGATAAGTTTCTTCTCAATGGAGTCGTGGACTTCCTCAAGATAGCCGTGCAGGGTGACGAACGTGTAGGTTGAAAGATCTTTTGAGTATTTCTCGATCTCCACTGCAGCGTAGGGGCTCTTGCGGAAATATTCGAGCTTCTTGCCGTACTTGGTTGAGAGGAAATAGAGGAAAGATCCGTCAAAGACATACAAAAACGGGGCAATGTAGGGATATTTCTCACCCTGGAAGGCAATCCGGCAGACATACCCTTTCTCGATAAGTCGGTCATATTCGGCTTTGTCTGCCCGTGGGATCTTGATAATATCCATAGGTACTCACAGTTCGTTCCCGCCATGAAATCATAAATCTTTTGAAATGTCCGTCAGCGACAGGGGTAGTTCTCTGACGGAAGGAATGTGATGGGAAAACGGGCTTTTAATACATCCGCAACCGGCGCGCTGGTGTAACGGCTGGCGCGGGAGTTTTTCGGACCCCGGCAGCCGTCATTCCCGGACCTGGATATGAGGCGGGTGACGCAGGAGCACAGGCGATCTGTCGCCATTCTTCCTGCGCTCATGGATCAGGCTCACGATCTCTTCAAGGCTGACCGGGGAATAGCCGACAACTTCAGCGCTGACATTGACTCTCCGGTCAATGAAGTTCATGAAAGGGTAGCGGACAAGGTCATTGTTGTGATGGTGGCCGTGGATAACCCAGCCGTCCCATGCCGGAGGGGCATCCGCCGGGTCATGGACAAGGAAGAATCGGATGCCGTTGTAGGTGAACTCGGTACTTTTCACGGCGCCCGGAAGCGGCGCATCATCGTGGTTTCCGAGAATATACGTGATAGCGCCGGCAAGATGTTCCCGGTAGTGATCAGCGGGCTTTGATCCTTTGCCGTACCGGAGGTCCCCGAGGTAGAATACCCGGGTGTCCGGGCCGATTGTTGCGTTCCAGTTGCTGATAAGCACGGCATTCATCTCGTCAACTGCGGTCGGCAGGAACGGGCGGGAACAGTACCGGATAATATTCGCATGGCCCAGGTGAAGGTCAGACATAACAAAAACCTCCTCCGGCCCGGGGGTCCTTTGTGCCATACGTTCAAAGCCGGCATACCGGCGGAACATGGTGAGC
>JAAZNH010000030.1 GCA_012798365.1 Methanomicrobiales archaeon
AGCGTGCTGATACTGTATTCGACGCCCTGCTGTCGTAAGCCAGAGGTGATATCACACACCGGCTTGGTCACGTGGCGGCGTCCGGGAGACATCCCGACCACGATGACGTCAGGGTAGCGGCATTCGGAGATGGTGCCCCTCTGGGCAAGACCGCCTCCTTTACCCATACCCATCGCCTCACGGCAGTCAACAACCTGGGTTACTCGTCCAATCGGCATGATCTTACTTTAATCCCTGGATAATTATCGGACGGGACTTGCTGCTTGGATCAGCAAGACCAAGTATTTCCTTGTCCGCATTCGGGCCGTACTTACAATAATCAGTAAGTGACGGATCGGTCTTCATGTATTTTCCTTCCTGAATGCGGAAAGTAAAATCTGTAAAAACCGGCTCGATCGCGGTTTTCAGTGCAGGGATAACATCACGGTTTTCAACTTCAAGAAGAACGGCCCCTACATGGACCTGAAGATCTATCTTCTGATCTCCGACCTGAATTGTCTTCCTCATCGGGTGAGGATTTGCAATTCCACGGGCGGGACCGTAGGGGACGGTTGCCGGGAGACGGGGTCCGTTAAGGACCATCCGTCGTACTCCGGAAACGCTAACAACCTTGTTCAGGAGTTTCTCCGTTGTTTCAGGGTTAAGAAACCGTTCGGTGATTATCCTGCACTGGGGGAACGTGGCTTCTGTCATTCGTATCCTTGGGGGCTTAGATGCCCTTTGCAACTGCCTGGATCGGCTTCTTGAATGAGTCAAGCTGGCCGAAGGTGTCCTGGTAGATCTTCGAGGTGTGCTCGGGTCCGAACATCTGGGTTCCTGCGTCGAGTGCACAGGCTGCAACGATACAGGGGATACCTACACCTGCTGCGTGCCTGGTTACGACGTGGTTACCATTGAAGACACCGGGACCGCCGCCACCGTAGATTGAGTGGCTGAAGAACGAGAAACCGACTGCGACACCCATCATGCGGCCGAAGTCAGCGCCGGGGAGGCCGGTCTCGTGCTCAAGCAGGTCGTTGAAGTAGAGCAGGGTTGCTGAGACTGCCTGGGCGAAACGTCCGGCACCACAGTTCACCATGGTTGCTGCAAGGGTACCTGCAGATGCATATGCGTTCCAGAGCATGGGGTCCTTGGTCTCGTAGAAGATAAAGCCGCTCTTGCCTTTCTTGCCTGCCTTGATGACCTTGTCCTCAATGGCACGCTCGACAAGGGACTGGACAACAGTACCGATGGTACCGGTCTTGCCGTTCTTCTTGACGAGGTCGTAAACGATGTTGTTTGCGTTAAGACCCTGGTAAGCGTAGAGAAGGAGCTGGGCGCGTTCGAACGGGCCGACTGCGTTACCCATCTCCCACATGCCTGCCTGCTCGAAAGTTGATGAAAGGGCTGCACCCTGGAATGCATTCCTGTGGGTCATCATGACCGCGTGGTTTGCCGGAACATTACGGAGTGCGTACCCGAGGCCTTCGTTGTTCTGCGGGATGGACAGAATTGAGACGACGTTGCCGCCCTGCATGTCCATGGTCTGCGGGTAGGTACCCCAGACTGCAGCCTTGACGTAGGAGCCGTCGAACATATCGACCTTGTACTGGTCGATGACTGCATAGGTGGTTGCTGCTGCAACAACGGTTGATGCAACATCGTAGGTTGCTGCTGCATTGATACGGGAGCTTGGTACTTCGACGAGAAGCATCTTGCCGCCGCCAACCTTGGTGATCTTGGTGTTGTCGCCAGCTTCGACCTGGACCATGTCCTTGATCTTGGCTGCGATTGCATCGCAATCCTTGACACAGTTGCAGTTCATGCTGCGGCCAAGGATCTGGTTGGATTTGCCGCCGACCTTACCGGTCTTGAGTGCGTCCTCGATGCCGCCAAGGTTGACTGCAACGGTCCTCTTGGTGAGGTCGATAACCTGCAGTGCGCCCTTGTTGACAACCGGGCTGATCCTGTCAATGGTGACATTGCTCTTTAAGAGCTTACCCTCATCGTCGTAGAGGTCGATTGAGTCTTTGTATTTTGCCATTTGAATTCCTCCAAATTTCAGTTTAACCGCGGTACAATACTGTCGCTGAACGAGAGCGTGTACTCTTGAGGTACACGAGTAATGAGTGAAAGTCGCTATTGCACGTCCCCTAATATGGGACATTCAATAATTCCCAATTTCGCCATATAAGTATTCCTATTTTATCTCGGAAAACATTTTTATTAATCAACGACAATAATAAATAAAAATGAAGCAATCTTCAAATACTACATAATTGCCTCATTTCATTGTTTTACGCAGTATTACGAAAATAAAAATTGGTAATACAGAATCTTATATCGGGTATATAAAATTTTGATTTTCCCGTGCGCTTTGTGGCAAAAAAAGGGACTGGGAACACAGTCCCTGATGGTTGATCCACGAGGGACATGTCTCATTTCCCGGTAACCGATTTGCAGTGCGTTGTCTGGTGCGGTTTTAGGTGTTTTGAGGTATTTAAAATTTTTTTATCGGGGGATTTCCCCTTTACTTGTTCTTGAACTCAGTCAGCGGGCTGGGTCCGAGTTCACGGATCGTGGCGACGACATCGGTGATGACAGCTCCCCACTTGGCACCTTCGGATGCAGAGACAAAGGTCATCCTGAAGCGGCGGTCGTCAAGACCGATGCTCTTCATCAGGCGCTTGACCATGAACATCCGCTTTGCTGCCTTGTAGTTTCCTTCAAGGTAGTGGCAGTCACCAAAGTGGCATCCGGAGACGAGGACGCCATCAGCGCCATCGGCGAATGCCTTCAGGACGAAGAGCGCATCGATACGGCCCGTGCACATGACACGGACAATCCGGACATCGGGGGGGTACTGGATACGGCCACCACCGGCAAGGTCAGCACCGGCATAGGAACACCAGTTGCAGACAATACCCTGGATCTTGGGCTGCCAGATACCCGGGCCCCTCTCGGGGATGGGGAAGTTTCCTGGGGCAGACATTACTGCTCACCTCCAAGGAGGAATGCATCGATCTGTGCACAGATCTGGGGTGTAGTGAAGTGCTGCATCCAGATTGCACCGCCGGGGCAGAAGCCCCCGCAGGTGCCGCAGCCCTTGCACTTGGCTTCAGTGACCTGCATGACCGTGCGTCCGTCCTTCTCAACAAGGGCGAGAGCGCTGTACGGGCAGAGGTTGACGCACATGCCCCAGCCTGCGCATTTTTCTTCGATACACTGGGCGAAGTAAGGCTCAAGCTCGACTTCTCCCATGTGGATCGGGATGGATGCTGCTGAGGCTGCACCTTCTGCAGATGCTACCGTGTCAGGGATATCCTTGGGTCCCTGGCAGACACCGGCAAGGAAGACACCGGCTGTGGTGGTTCCGCACGGGTTCAGCTTCGGGTGGGCTTCAAGCAGCCATCCGTCCATGGAGCACGAGACACCGAAGAGCTTGCGGGTCCTGTTGGTGTCATCCGAGGGCTGGATTGCTGCTGCGAGAACGACCATGTCGACTTCCATGTCGATCGGGCGGTCAAGGAGCGTGTCATCGGTCATGACATGGAGGTTCTTGGTCTTGGGATCCTCAATGATGTTGGCGACACGGCCACGGATGAACTTTGCACCCTCGTCCTGGATACGGTAGTAGAACTCTTCGTACATCTTACCGAATGAACGGATATCCATGTAGAAGAGATAGGGGATGCATCCCGGAATCTTCTCAATGACCTGGTGGGCGTGCTTCAGTGAGTACATGCAGCAGAACCGACTGCAGTAGGGCTTGCCGGTGCCGGTGTTGTCACGTGACCCTGCGCAGAGCACGAACCCGATCTTCATCGGGGTCTTGCCATCGCTTGGGCGGACAAGGTGACCGCCGGTCGGGCCGGATGCACAGATAAGCCGCTCGAATTCAAGGCTTGAGATAACGTTCTCGTACCGCTTGTATCCCCATTCCTCTTTCTTCTCGATGGGGAAGATCTCGTACCCGAGTGCGAGGATGACTGTATCGACCTTGACCTTGACGAATTCGTCTTTCATCTCGAGGTCGATTGCACGCTTCTCAGGACCGCAGGCGGTAACACAAAGGCCGCACTTGACGCAGGAATCGAAGTCGATGGTGTAGATAAGGGGGACGACCTGCGGGTGGTTGATGTAGATAGCCTTGCGGGGTTTCATGCCGACTTCGAATTCGTTCGGCTTGATAACCGGGCAGACCCCGTCACAGTCACCACACCCGTTACAGCCTCCGCCAACGATACCCTTTGCTTCTGCTTCCTTGGGGGTCATGACACCGCGGGCTTTCTTGCGGATGGTGACATCGAAGTTCCCAATGTAACCTTCAACTTCGTGGACTTCGGACCAGGTCATGAGCTCGATGTTCTCGCTCCTGCCGACATCCACCATCTTTGGTGTAAGGATACACTGTGAACAGTCGAGGGTCGGGAAGGTTTTGTCGAGCTGGGACATGCGTCCGCCGATGCTCATATCCTTCTCGATGAGGTAGGTCTTGATGCCTGCTGCCGCAAGGTCAAGGGCTGCCTGCATTCCGGCAACACCTGCGCCGACGACCATGGCTGCTTTCTCGACCGGCACGGACTTCGGGTGGAGGTCCTGGAGGAGTGCTGCTTTTGCAACGGCAATCTTGATGGCATCTATTGCCTTCTCCGTGGATCCGACGCGGTCGTGCATGTGAACCCATGAGTTCTGGTCACGGATGTTTGCCATCTCGAACCGGAACGGGTTGAGGCCTGCATCCTTGGTTGCCGTCCTGAATGTCGGCTCGTGAAGACGCGGGGTGCAGGCAGCGACGACGACAGCGGTGAGTTTGTTGTCGTGAACTGCCTTCTGGATGACCGTCTGGCCGGGCATCGAGCACATGTACTTGTAGTTGTCAACAAAGGCTACATTCGGGATCCTCTTGGAAGCTTCCTGTACAGCTTCGATATCCATCGACCCTGCGATGTTGGTACCGCAGTGGCAGATAAATACACCAACGCGTGCATCCCCCTGCTGGGTCGTGCTGACGGCTTTTGCTGGTGCAGCGGCCTTTTCTGCTGCAGGAGCTGCTTTGGGTTTTGCGGCCGGAGCGGGGGCCTGTTTCTTGACTTCCTGTTTCATGGGAGCTGCCTTCTTGGTGTCCGGTTTTTTGGACGCAGTTTTCTTGGTGGTTGCTTTCTTCTTTTCAGCCATCATCGCCACCTCACAGTACCTTCTGCAGGAACGGTTCGCAGCTGATACCATGGAGGTCCAGCCCGAGTTCCTGCGGGCTCATTCCCTGTGCGAGACCAAGAAGCTCGGCATAATGGAGAACCGGCAGATTGTAGGTAACGCCGAACTTCTCCTGGATCTCAATCTGGCCACGGTCAAACTGGAGCTGACAGAATGGGCAGATATCGGTAAGAGCATCGGCCTTTACTTCCTTGAGGTTGATGAGTTTCTCGTTGGTGATATCGAGCGAGTGAACGAGATCGTACCCGCGGACACCGCCACCGGCACCACAGCACTGCATCTTGTTGCGGTATTCGACCGGTGTGGCACCAAGAGCTGCAACGAGTTCTTCCATCCACGTGGGGTGTTCGGTGTTGAGCATGGCTTCCTTCTCAAACTCGCGGTCCTTGTGGGGCTTGACAATGTGACAGCCATAATGGACTGCAATGCGGGCACCGGTCAAGGGATTTGTCACGCTGTCGCGGACTTTGTCAACGCCAACAAAGCGTTCGTTGTAAAGGAGTTCTGCAGTGTGGTACACGTTGATTGTACCTTTAAACTCCATGTCGATTTCCTTGAGGACTTCATTAACGCCATCGCGGAGATCCTTGTTGTGCTTGAGCTTGTGGTTGACTTCCCAGATTGACTTGTAACAGCCATTGCAGAGCAATGCGATATCCATCTTCATCTGCTCGGCAAGGACAAGGTTTCTTGCTGCCATCGCATACCAGACATTGAGATCGATGGATCCGAATGCGCCGGGTGCCGGACAGCAGCTTGCTCCCTTGAGGGGAACGAGCTCAACGCCGAGTTTCTTCATTGCCTTGATAGATGCCGCTTCACAACCAGGGTACCGGTTCGGGGCAATGCATCCAAGGTAGAATGCGAATTTGTGTTTTGCGCCTGATTCTTCGGACATGGTTTAGCCCTCCCTCTCCTTGACAATCCGGTCGGCATTTGCCTTGAGTTTATAATGGTTCAGGATTGTCTGGATGCCTTTTATGTATTCAGGATACATGTGGGTGGTTGGCGGGTCGCGGGTGAGGCCGAGTTTCTCGCGGGCTGCACGGTTGACATCGTTGTTAGGCACACCGTGGCCGGATGAGTAAATTGCCTGGACGGTCTTTAAGAAGTTGACCGGGACGATATCGCGCTTGAAGGCGAGGTTTCTCATAGACATGATAACATCGGTCGGGATGATATCACGCGGGCAGCGGTCTGCACAGCTGTAACAGGTGGTGCAGAGCCAGAGATCGGGATCGGTCAGGGCTTCATTCTCGAGCCCGAGAACCGCTCTCCTCATAAACTTGCGGATGCGGTAGGTGCTGCGGGGTGCAGACGGGCAGGAGCCGGTGCAGGTACCACACTGGTAGCACATGTGTGCGATGGTTCGTGAGATGCTCTTCACGTTCTTCGTGAATTCAGGGTTGGAGTCCTCACGGACATATCTCTGGTCGCGGAGTTTTTTCTCCAGCGCTTCGGGGTATCCTTTTACTCGTGCCATATGGATCACGCCTTCTCCATTACTTTAATGCTGACCTGACCCGGGGCATCCTCTTTAACCTTTGAGGTTCTTGTGGTGCAGAGTTTTGCCTTGATCTTCTTGAACAGGTCGGTCTCGGTTCCCTTCACGCGGACATTGGTCCTGGTAAGGACGATGATATCCTCACCGGGGCATGCATTGACACAGGCGCCGCAGAGGATACAGTAGTCCTTGTTGACGGCGATGGTCGGCTCGATGCTGTCCCTCTTCATGTCAGCTGCCGGGATCGGGCTCGGGAGGTAAATTGCATTTGCCGGGCAGATCTCTGCACAGGTTGAACAGCCGCCAGGGCACTTCTCTGCGTGGAACTCGATGTCGCCCTCAAAGATCTTCTCTACGGTAATTGCCTCGGTCGGGCAGTTGACCGCACACCATCTGCAGGTGCAACAGTTGTCCTTCTCGATGCTGACTTTACCGTCAATCTTATCGGAGATGATCTCGCGTTCGACGGTGATGCACTCTTCGGGGCATGCCTCAACACACACCTTGCATGCGTCGCACTTGGTCTCGTCCCAGATGACGTCGCCTTCGACCTTGCCGGTTTCAGCACTGAATTTCTTGTGCTTTACGGTGATTGCCGGGCAGAGTGCTCCACAGAGACCGCACAGGGAGCACTTCTCCTTGTCAACGGTGAACGTGGTCTTCTTCTTCATTGCACTTGCCTTGGGCTTTGCACCGGCAACGGGACCCTTGTAGGTTCCTTCGTAAGCAGGGACATTACGGTCAATTGCATCACGCGGGCAGACCTCTTCGCAGATTGTGCACTTGACACACTTCTCGTCGTCGATCTCCGCTTTCATGTCATACTGCGGGAACCCTTCCTTCTCAAGGATAGGGAGTCTCTCCTGTCCGTCTACTTTCAGAGTAAGTGCATTGAATGGGCACATGACGACGCATACACCACAATAGGAGCACTTGGTCTCATCGACATCAATGGGAGCAGCGTAGTTGATTGCGCCACGCCTTGATGCACCGACAAGCCCAAGGACGATTGCCTCCTCGGGGCATGCATCAACACAGATACCGCATCCCGTGCAGGTCTCTGAATTGAGTATCAGGTTGTTAGTGTTCTGAAGGAGTTTCTGCTCCATCACAACGTTAACACCGTTTTTCTTCTTGGAAAACTTGGGAAACAATGCCATGAATTAACCCTCACGCTGTTTCTTATTGCACATCCGCCCCGCACAATGATATCGGATATATACTGAGTATATCCATCTGCATCACCGGAGCATGCAACCACACATTTATTACAGCCAGTACAATTCGATGTTTTTGTGCACTGCAAATGCCACTACTTTTAACGCACCAGCTATAGATCGATTTCAAAAATCGACTAACAAAAAGTGGTAGAAGAATGTAGATAAATGTTCTGAAATTTATCGGCAAACCTGTGTCGGATTATTCGAGTTTCTTTTATTTTTGTTTTTATAGTTTATAAGTAAGTTAATCTAGTTAAATTTACCGAACCCCGGTTTTTCCACGCGCTCCGTAATATCTTAATCAGTTTCTTTTCCGATCAAAATCATTTAGAAAATTTATTCAATCCATATCATGGTACCTTTCTAGTACCGGAGGTTATTTATGGAAATCAACGGCGTTACCATCGACGACACGTACGCAGAGGCATTCCCCACCTGGGTCTGCCGTATTATCATCACTGCGGTCACCAAGGAATGGGCAATGAAAGCAGCAACGGAGGCAACCGGCTTTGCAACATCCGCAATCGGCTGCCCGTGCGAGGCAGGTATCGAGGGATCCGTCCCGGCCGGCCAGACTCCCGATGGAAGACCGGGTGTGGCAATTCTCATCTGTGCAAGCAAGAAGAAACTCAAGGAGCAGGTTGTTGAACGCCTTGCCGAGTGCGTCCTGACATCCCCCACTACGGCAGTTTTCAACGGCATAACAACTGCTGAAGAGAAGATACCGGTCAAGCTCCACTTCTTTGGCGACGGCTATGAATACCAGAAGGAAGTTGGCGGCCGTAAGTGCTGGGTCATCCCGATTATGGAAGGCGAATATATCGGTGAAGAAGAGTTCGGCATTGTCAAAGGCGTTGCCGGCGGTAATTTCTTCATCATGGGTGAGAACCAGATGGCAGCCCTTGTTGGTGCGGAAGCAGCAATCGAGGCAATCGATGCAGTTCCCGGTGTTATCACCAGCTTCCCGGGCGGCGTTGTGGCAAGCGGTTCAAAGGTTGGCAGCCTGAAATACAAATTCATGCCGGCATCAACCAATGAGAAATACTGCCCCACCCTCCGGGAAAAAGTTCCCGACACCAAGATCCCTGCCGGCATCAAGGCAGTGTATGAGATCGTTATTGATGGTGTGGACGAGAAATCCGTGGCAGCGGCCATGGCAGCCGGTATCAAGGCAGCCGTCAATGTTCCTGGTGTGAAATTCATTTCCGCAGGCAACTTCGGCGGCACCCTTGGCCCCTATAAGATTGATCTTCACAAAGTCCTCTAACTTTTTTTTCATACGATCGAGAACGATTTCTATAAATACTGTTATTGCCGATATTCTTGTTAACGAAATATTCGGCATCGTGTGATTCCCTCCAGTTGCTGGCGTGTAATTCTGGGAATCAATGCGGGAACAAAGTCTTGTTTCCTGGATCGGTGAAATAATGACATTACCAGAAATCCCCGGTACTACCTTGCATGAACCCTATGTGATTCATTATCCGCGGATAGTCGCCGTTGCCGATGAAACCGGTAACGATGTTGAACTGATTGAATTTTTTGATTGCATTGGCGGGGCGATGTGGTCAAAATGCCATTATGCAAAGAGTCCCCTTGTCCGTGATGTTCGAGCAGTCGGGTCAACCATGCGGTATTCCCTCATGGCAGGTACCGTAGATCTGGCACTTGAAGGATCCCGGTTCCCGGCCGGAATTTCAGCCTGCACTGTTGATGGATCAGAGATTGCAATTACCTATATCGGCATGGGTGGCGGCGGGGTGGGTGCAGCAGCCTGCCGTTCCGATGCCCGCGGTGTCCTGCGAAGCAGGAGTGATCCTGCCGGCGGGGGAAAAGTTGCCGGGGCAACCATCTGGTTACCCCGCATGCAGCGTATCCTGATTGGTGTAGATGATACCGACACTCCTGAGCAGGGTGCGACCTGGACGCTTGTCCATAATATCGCAAAAGCCGTGGAGGACGAACATTCCATTTATCTTTCGCATACCATAACCCAGCTCTTTCCGGTTCCGTACCGGACAAAGAATTGTGTCGGACTGGTTGCGGAATTCGCGACAACAGATCCGGAGGGGCTTGTTTTTCGGTTCCACCAATTGCTTGCGAAATATACCCTGTCCAGCAAAACGGGAATGGCAGTCTATACCGGTTTTGCACCTTCGGAGGGCCTGCTCGCGTATGGCCGGAAGGTCAAGCGCGGGGAAGTTGATGCGGGACTGCTGGAATCAATTCAGGATCCCCGGTTGAGAATCGTCATGAACGGGCGGGGTATTGTTGGTGCCGTTGCTGCAATCCCGTTTTTCACGCGCTATGATGAGGCACTTGAGCTATGCAGTGGAAAGACCTGAAAAGCCGGTTACTTGCAGCAGGCTCTGTCAACCTCATCGGAGAACCCGCGGAACGGTTTATCGCACGTTCAGCTGCAGGACCGGGAGCCGGCGGATCCGGCTCTCTCTTCTATGCTATGGGAAGCCATCGCGTCAAACTCTCACTGGATCCGTTGAGTCCGATTGAAATTGCCCACCGCGGAAATGGTACCGCTGACCTCTATCTTGAGGGAAAACTGATCTCCGGGCGGTTGCTTGAACCCGGTTTCCATTGCCCGGACCAGGCATATATCACGGTTACCGGCAGCTGCATCTTCAAATGCCGGTATTGTACGGTCCCGAAGATTGGAGGACGGCGGAAATCCGTTGAAGAGATTATGCAGATGGTTGAGTCTGTCAGGCACCGGATCCATGCAATCTCGATTACCAGCGGCGTGCTGGAAAGCATTGAGGAAGAGGAAGCATATGTCCTTGAGGTTGTCCGGCGCCTTGCTTTCTATAACCTCCCAATTGGTGTCTCCATTTTTCCGTCCGATAAAACCCCGGAACACCTGAAGGAGCTGGGTGTTGCTGAGGTGAAATTCAACCTCGAAGCTGCCACTCCAGAACTGTTTGCAAAGATGTGCCCGGGCCTCGACTATGACCGGCTCTGGCAGACTCTTGACCGGTCTGTGGCGTTGTTCGGCCGGAACCGTGTCTTCTCAAACATCATAATCGGCTTGGGAGAAACGGATGCTGAAATGAAAGCCTGCATACAGAAACTTACCTCGCATGGGGTTATTCCTGTCCTTCGCCCGCTCAATCCTGTTGCGGAACTTGCCGGTTGTCCCCGGCCTTCAGCAGAACGGCTGGGAAAACTGATGGCGATTCATGGGCAAGCCCTTGATTCTGCAGGGCTGGACCCTCGTCTTGCCCTGACTATGTGCACGAATTGTGCGGGGTGCGATCTTGTTCCGGGGAGGGATGAATGAAAGGATCAGAAGCTGTTGCTGATGCGCTGGCCCGTTCAGCGGACCGGTTGTATACAATTCCCGGCTTTCCGATAACGGAATTGGGCTCTTTATGCAACGCTGAACTAGTAATCAATGAAAAAACGGCTCTTGAATACGCCCTCGGGGACTCTCTAGCTGGGAAGCGGGCTGCTGTTATTATCAAGAATGTCGGGGTCAATGCCTGTGCGGATCCTCTCCTGCAGGCTACTGCCCAGGGTCTCATCAGGGGGGTAGTCCTTATTGCCGGTGATGACCCCGAGGCTTTGGGATCGCAGACCGCGCAGGACTCCCGGTATTACGGGGAGCTTGCAGAGATCCCCGTCCTCGAGCCGGATGCCACATGCCTCCATGCCGCGGTGGAGGATGCCTTTGCCGCGTCAGAACAGTTTTCCCGGGTGGCCATGGTGCGACTCACCCCGCCGGTTCTCGATGCCGAGGCAGAGATACATCCTGTAGCCCGGCATGATGGCAAGGGCCGGCTTTCGGACCGGTCCTGGACCATGAACGGGCGGGTCACCGCTGAAGAGATCCTCTATACCTCCATGTTTGCATGGTCTTCCGGCTCGCGCCTGAACCGGTGGAACGGTGAACCTGCCGGCAGTGGGCCCGCTGCTGGAAATACCCGCATCGTCACAGTTAATCCCCCCCCTGAGCAGGTTGCGGGAATGCAGGACATCCGGGAGAATGGAAGACCGTTTACCCGTGATCACTGCGGGATTTGCCCCCCCGTGCCCCGGGCCCGCCCTCAGTCGCTTGAAGACCGGGGTTTTTACCGGACCTTCTGCCGCGACTGCCCGTTTCACGCGATGATGAGGATCCTTAAGGATCGAAAAATGAAGGTCATCTGCGATGCCGGCTGTTCGATCTTTGCCATGAACCGTCCCTACGAATCGGGAGTAGCGAGTTACGGCATGGGAGCAAGTATTGCGGTTGCTGCACGGAGCACAAAAATTGCCCTTATCGGTGATTATGCCCTCCTCCATTCCGGTCTGAACGCGCTTATTGATGTGTATGAAAAAGATCTCCCGCTCCTTGCCATTGTGACGAAAAATGATTGTACTGCAATGACCGGCAAACAGCCGGCATATGACCCCATACCCTACCTGCGATGGGCGGACCCTGTTATCTGCCCCGCGGATGATGTACCGACCCTTGAACGCGAGCTTGTTGTGACAGAAAAACCACGGACGCTGATTATAACTGGTAACTGTCCGGAGGGAAGCACCCATGAAATCGTTGAATGTTGAGATCTGTGACGTTACTCTCCGGGATGGGGAACAGACTCCCGGAGTCTCGTTCTCGTGCCCGGAAAAAGTTGAGATAGCTACAAAGCTGGATGAGATTGGCATCGAGGTAATCGAAGCCGGGTTCCCCGCTGTGTCGGCAAACGAGAAGCAGTGTGTAAAAACAATCGCAAACCTCGGCCTTGATGCACGGATATGCGGCTTTTCACGAGCCCGGGAACCCGATATTCAGGCAGCGATCGATTGTGGGGTTGATATGGTCAGTATCTTCATCCCCACCTCCGAACTGCATGTCAGGGTGAAATTCAAAAAGCCACGGGAACAGGTGCTTGAGGACTCGCTGGGGATGATCGATTATGCCCGTGACCATGGTGTGGCGGTCCGGTTTGCTGCTGAAGATGCGTCGCGGACGGATCTGCCGTTCTTAAAGGAAGTCTACAGCCGGGCTGCGGAACGCGGGGCAGTCCTGCTTTCCTTTGCTGATACCGTGGGCTGCCTCATTCCCTCGGAGATGCAGCGTATGATGGCCGAACTGGTATCCAGCGTTGACCGGCCGTTCTGCGCCCACTGCCATAATGACATGGGCTGTGCTGTTGCCAACACGATAACGGCGGCAGAAGCCGGGGCATTCCAGCTCCACACAACGGTCAATGGCATCGGGGAGCGGGCCGGCAATACTTCACTTGAAGAACTGCTGGTTGCCCTGCGGATGAAGAAAGGGATTGACCGGTATGACCTGTCACATCTCAAGGAACTCTCAAAGATGGTGGAGAAATACTCCGGCATCACCCTCCCCCGCAACAAACCCGTGACCGGGGATCTTGCATTCTCCCATGAAAGCGGCATTCATATCGCAGCAATCCTTGACGATCCTGCGACCTATGAATATTTCCCGCCCGACCTCGTCGGCGGGGAGCGGCATTTCATTCTTGGCAAGCATACCGGGAAAAAAGCGCTTGAGTTTGTTGTTGCAGCAATGGGGTGCCAGCTTTCCGAAAAACAGGTCTGCAAAGTCCTTGATCTTGTCAAGAATCATTCTGAGCAGAAATGCAATGTTACTCCGGAAGTGCTCCGGAAACTGATCAAAAAGGCAAAGGAGTCCACACCATGACAACATTATCCGAACGAATCCTTGGCGCCCCGGCCGGGGAATATGTTGATCACGCGGTTGACCGTGCGTACGTGCATGACGGTACCGGGGTACTAACCCTGATGACGTGGAAGCAGATGGGTGCCAGCCGGCTCTGTGATGCATCGCAGTTGTATGTTCTTTTCGATCACATTGTTCCTGCCAACAACAGTACGACCGCAACGCTCCAGCAGGAACTCCGGGAATTTGCCTCCGGGTCTTTTATGCATTTTTCTGATATCGGCGGGGGTATCTGCCACCAGATCATGAGTGAGGGGGTCGTCCTTCCCGGGGAAGTTGTGGTTGGTGCCGACTCCCATAGCTGCACTCCGGGCGCGTTCGGGGCATTTTCCACCGGTGTTGGTGCAACAGATATGGCTGCAATCTGGCTGACCGGGGAGACCTGGTTCCGCGTGCCGGAATCGATCGGGATCCATCTTTCCGGCAGGCTCTCCGGGGCGGCAGAGGCAAAGGATCTCGCACTCACCTATGTGAGCAGCCTTGGCATGGATGGGGGAACGTATTGCGCTCTTGAGTTTGTCGGGGAGGGTGCAGCAACACTGGGGATGGAAGACCGGCTGGTGCTCACGAATTTATCGGTTGAGACCGGGGCCAAAACAGGTCTCTTTTATGCCGACGAGATCACAAGAACGTATCTTGCTGCCGCAGGACACGTCGTGAAAACGCAGGTGCCGGAACCCTGCACCTATATCCACGACCTGGACATCGATCTGGGTGATATTGTCCCCATGGTCGCTGTCCCGCACCGGGTTGATACAACAAAACCTGTTGCGGATATTGCGGGTCTTCCGGTCAACCAGGTCTTTGTCGGGACCTGCACAAACGGGCGGTATTCGGATCTGGCACGGTTTGCAGCTATCGTTCGGGGGAAGAAGGTAGCGGTCAGGACAATTATCGTGCCTGCGTCGCGACAGGTGCTCAAAGAAGCAATCCGGACCGGCGTCCTTTCCGATCTGGTCGAAGCCGGCTGCACCATCGGCACCCCCGGGTGCGGCCCCTGCCTTGGTGCACACATGGGAGTCCTTGGTGAAGGAGAAGTCTGCCTATCAACCGCGAACCGGAACTTCCGGAACCGCATGGGTGTTGGCGGGGAGATCTATCTCTCTTCCGTTACAACGGCAGCAGCAAGCTCACTCACCGGGGAAATTACTGAACCGGAGGTGGCATGATGCAGGGTGCCGGGCATGCCGTCTGCCTTGGGCCGGATATTGATACCGATCTTGTCATTGCCGGCCGCTACCTCCGAACCAAAGATCACAGCCAGTGGGTGGCCCATGTTTTCGAGGATCTCGATACCTCAATTGCCCCCCGGCTCATGGGTGCCATCATTGTTGCCGGCAAGAACTTCGGGGGTGGATCCTCGCGGGAACAGGCTGCTATCGCGCTCCGGGAAGCCGGGGTTGTCGCCGTCATCGCCCCGAGTTTTGCCCGGATCTTCTTCCGGAATGCCATTAATGTGGGCCTTCCTGCCATCGAATGCAGTCTGCCCTGTCTAAATGACCAGAACATCCGGTTTGACCTGACCTCCGGCTGGGTTGAAACATCGGGAAAACAGTTCCCGATCCGCCCCCTCTCCCCGCGGATGCAGGAAATCCTCTCTTCAGGGGGGCTCGTGAACTACTGGAAGGCGCACCAATGATCTTTCCGGAGCATTGCAAGCACGTCGGCCATGCCTCTACAAAACCCTGCAATGAGAAGGTATATTTTCTGAGCAGGTATCTCCTGCGTGAGACTCCCGGGGGGTACGAGGTCATGGAAGTGAGCCTGGATCCTTCAGAAAAAGGCATGATGCGATCGATTCTCTCGTCACGCGTGCTCGCAGTGGCCGGCGAGGTATACCGCTATCCGGAAAAGGTCAGCCTGCATAACCGCACCCGTCTTGTTGAACTTGCCCGCGACAGCGGCTACCGGTGCACAATTTTCACGGGTCTTGATGAGCACCAGACCTTTGTCCTGGACCCGGATCTTTCCGGGTACCTGAAGATCCATGTCTATGATGTCAGCCCGCCGCGCCCCAGCCTGTCAACCTGTATCCGGGAGCTTGAAGCCGCGGGTCTTTTTGGGGATCTCAATGTCCAGTTCTGTCATCACATCCGCGATATTTCCGTTGTGCATGCCGATGTATTCCCCTGCCGTGCGTCCGGTTTTACAAAGACCCTGGATGCAGACCGGATGCAGGGGGGAGAACAGGTGGCCGGGTGTCTTACCGCGTCCCAGTTCTACACCGAATGTTATGGGAAGGATTTCAGCCTTGTGAATATCTGCCCGCTGGAATGCGTGACAGAAGAACCGTTCATTGCACGCTGCTGCCGTTCGGAAAGAGAGCGTTTGACATCATGGAACGGACGGGTGGGTGCAGTTGTCCACTGGGGCGGAAACCCGGTGAACATCTATGAGGCAGTCCGGGACCTGGCGGCCCGCTGGAGACAGAAATGACAAGGATTGCGATTGTTGAAGGGGACGGAATCGGTCATGAAGTGATCCCGGTAGCCCAGCGGGTTCTTGAATACCTGCATCCTGAGTACCAGTATTTCCCGGTTGAGGTCGGCTATGGGAAATGGGAACAGACCGGCTGTCCCTGTGCAGACCAGGATATCTCCCGGCTCAAAACCGCGGATGCAATTCTTTTCGGTGCGGTAACCACGCCCCCCATGAAGGATTACCAGAGTGTGGTCCTGCGGATCCGCAAATCACTCGACCTGTATGCAAATCTCCGCCCGGTACGCGGGGATGGATTTGATATCATGATTGTCCGGGAAAATACTGAAGGCCTCTATTCCGGAATTGAGGAGCAGTCAGAAGACCGGGCAACCACCCTCCGGGTTGTCAGCAGGGCCGGAACAGAGCGGATCGTACGCACAGCCATTCAGCTTACACAGGAGCGCAAAAGTCTGCTGACGATCGGGCACAAGGCAAATGTGATAAAATCCGATGTATTTTTCCGGGACATCTGCATTGCCCGGGCGCGGGCCGCCGGTATCATGTACAATGAGAAGTTCATTGATGCGCTGTCCCTGGATATCCTCCAGCACCCGAAAAATTATGGTGTAGTTGTTACAACCAACATGTTTGGGGACATCCTTTCGGATGTTGCAGCATACCTGGTTGGCGGCCTTGGTCTCGTCCCCAGCGCCAACATCGGTGACAAACACGCGCTGTTCGAGCCGGTGCATGGCAGTGCCCCGGATATTGCCGGAAAGAATGTTGCCAATCCCATTGCAGCGCTAAGAAGTGCAGCAATGATGCTAGAATACCTTGATGACCGTGCCGGTGCACAAAGGGTCGACTCTGCCATAACGACCCTGGTTTCACGCGGTACCTGTACCAGGGATCTCGGTGGATCTCTTGGAACAAAGGAGTTCGGTGACGCGATCGTGAAGCAACTATCAGAATTTCGGTGAGAACAATGTACACAAAAACCTGTGAATTCGGCTATGCCCTTTCATCGCCGGGAATCCGGAGGAAAACCCTTGTTCATGGTGAAAAGACACTCATGGCAGAGTTCCTTCTCGAGAAGGGAGCTGCACTCCCGAATCACCGTCATCCCCAGGAACAAACCGGCTACCTGGTCTCGGGGCATATGATCCTGACCATCGGGGACGAAGTCCATGAGATCCGCCCCGGAGACAGCTGGATGATCCCGGGAAACATTGAGCACCATGCAAAAATTCTCGATGATTCCGTTGCAATCGAGGTTTTTGCACCACGGCGGGATGATTATCTCCCGTGAAAAAAAGAGTATGCCGGGAATCATGAGTCATTCATGACTGCGCCCGGCACCTGTACAGGATGCCCAAAAACCCTGCCTTACTTACTGAATTCGCGTAATTTCTTGACCATTTCCATCCGGTGCCGCGCCTCATCTTTCTTTTCCTGTTCGATGTAGTCCATGATCTTGGACACCGGTTTTGAGAGAGAATAAATCTTGACGGGCCGGCCTTTGCTCATTGCCTTGCTTTCCCGGTTCTTCAGCCAGTCCCGCTCGTACATGTAATTCATGGCAATGCTGACTTCGGGCTGGCGGAGATCTGTTCCGCGTTCAATATCCCGTGAAGTCGCCTCATCGGTGTTTGCGAGGAATACCAGTACCTTTGCAACCGTTCTGCGCATTCCAATCTCAATGAGGAGATTTACAAATTCTTCTTCACGTTCCGTAAAGTAGGTTACACTCTGCGTTCTCATAATTCACATCCACATATTTCTTAAAGAATACTTCAAGTATTGAAACCTGCTGGTTGAACAACCGTTTCCGGGGAGATTATTATTACTCTTGGTGATATTACTGCAAAAATTATTGATCCCCCCGGCCCTTTTTTTACAGTTTCGCATTTCTTTTACTTCACAACATGGTATCCCGCGCGGATGAAGGCCTGGCTGACGCACTCTTCCCATGCAGATTCATCAGGAACCGCAGAACATGTGCAGTCCTTATGCCAGATCTCATTCAGCCGGGGATCCGGTGATGTAAAAAACCGGGTCTGGTCCATCACTCTTCCGAGTGCATGTCCCTGTTTGTCCAGGATAAGTATCCGGAAGCAGGAGTACTGGCGGCAGAGTTCCGGTCGCGATGAATGTACGGTACAGATGAGCCTGCCCGGCTCCCGCTCCCGTAAAAACGGGCAGGCTAATGTTGACAGCGCGGATTTACCAAAGAACAGATCCTGCTTGTCCGGATCAAGCCGGACATCCCGTTCCTCAAATGTCGTTGAATACCCGATACGGAATGTGCCCGTCCCGGTTTTTTCAAGAATGCTGATGATCTCTCCCATGGTGCTGCAGCATTGACCACACATCCGGCAGTGGAAGACCATGGTATCTCCAGATCCTTACTCCGGTTTTCCCCGCTGACCAGAAAAGGGCAGCGATTAAAAGGGCGATACAATAAACCTGTATATGGTTTATCCGGGTATTCAGCGGCCCCAAAAAAACCCGGATCAATTCGTAAACTATTCAAGATCACGACGGTATTATTCAGGTTAGGAGTGATGAGGTATCGGGCTGGAAGTACTGGGACCGGTAGCAGTACCGCTTCTTATCCTCATTGCACGGATTGTCGAAACGAGCCTTGAGACAATCCGGACGATTTACGTAAACCGGGGTCATGCCAACCTTGCAGCAT